>JAQTVL010000614.1 GCA_028706835.1 Phycisphaerae bacterium
GCGGAATGCGTGTTGGCTGCTCGGACATGATGATCCTCCGTGATCCACAGGCCGGACTCCGCCGGCCGAACTTCCCCCACCACTATCTATCGGCCAGCCCCTCCCTGCAACTACGGTTATGCACCCGAATCTGAAGGCGAATCTGTAGGCGACAACGTGCGATTCTATTTCCGAGCAGCAGTGCTCGGTTTGGGGCTCTGCGAGAGGAACGTGGAAACGCTGTGCTCCAATTGGCTAAGCATGTGATCCAGTATTTCGGACTTTACCTTCTCGGGAGGGAAGACGTCCTCAAACGCCACCCTTGGATCGTCCAAATAGCGGGCCAGCAATGACGCTCGGAGGAGTTGCCCGTAGAACTTGGCGATGTGGGAGTACCGGTGGTTCGTCTTGATTTGCCGATCCCTGTTGTCGTGATTGCCTCCGTGCGCTTGAAACTCATGGTACAGAAGCGCGTCGACGAGATGCAAGGCCTTGTAAAAAGCGATTGTGGCAACCCACTCCGGGTGATCGCCCAACTTCAGGAGGAGATATTCGATGGCCCGTCCGTTCTTCTGGGCACGCTTGAGATGCTCGGCCTCAGTCCCCATGAAGTCCCCCGTACTCAAGGGTCATTCGGGTATCCAAGAATGACTCGTAGCATGTGCGGCTGACCTTCGGTAGAGCGAGGACGCTGAGGTGGATAAGTCCAAGTTCCTCGTCTTGTGCGATCTGCAAGTCCAAGTCGCTGAGACGGTCCTCGAACTCACTATCGAACGGTACGTTCTTTCGGACGACCAAGAAAAGCAGCCGACCATCGCCGAGCGTTAGATAGGCCCGCTCAAGCTTCTCTTGATTCTGATCGGTCCAGACAGCAAGCTTCGGCAACAAGCCGCGCTCAAACTGCCGACCGAACAGTACCTGCTTTTGGCCCGCCTTGCACGCCATTGCCGCTTCTTGGATTGTTAGGCTAAAACGATCTTCGTCATTGGGCGCGACAATAACCTGTCCGCCCTTGGTACGGAAATCGAGATGAATAGGCTCCGGTCGGCGGGTGCTTGAGGACATCGCGCGTGTCATCTTACTTGCTCACAGTTCTGTTTGATCTTGTCGTAGGTCTCGACCTTCACCAAGTCCTACTCCCCGAAGCCCCACTCTTAGAAGCTTGCCACGAGATAATACTTCCAGTATCGACACAATGCCATAGGTAAATTCCGTAATCTTGTGCTCCGAAATTAGGGATATGTTTGGCTTGTCTCCCGCAGGTGTCGGTGGTTCTCGGCGTGAAAACACGATTGGAAGCCTACTGCGATTCCGGCGGGGCGGCGTCGAGCTTGCTTTCCGCGTTCACGTAACCCAGCGCGACCAGGACCATCGCGACGATGGCGGCGATTCGCTCGGCGGCGGAGGCGATCGCCTCGGCGTGGCCGGGGGCGAACAGGACGGCCAGGCCGGCGATCTGCACGGCGAGGGTGGTCAGGAACTTCCGGCTGGACAGCCGTTTGAGCAGCGGGCGCATCGAGTCGGCGTTCATCAGGCAACTCCTTTCGAGTCAGCGGCGGTGGTTGGTTCGTCATCCGTTTGCCAGTTGGAAAGCAGGTGCACAAGCTGGTCCTGCGTCACCTGGAGCCGTGACAGGGCGGCGGTGTTTCGGCGGATCAGGTTGGCCATCAGCCGGGTCAGGCCGCGCTCGGCCATCAAGCGGTCGTGGGCCTCGGTCAGTTGCGACTCGCGCGTTCGCGACAGCCGCCGCTCCCAGATCCACAGCGCGCCCATCAGGCCGGCGGCGCCGAAGCTGGCCCACTCGGCCGGCAGCGGCAGCAATTCCGCTCCAAGAATCATGATCGGTCCTCCTACAGTGGCGGGCCGTCGAGATCGAAATCCACGACCAGTTCGACCTGGACGTGGGTTGGCTCGTCCGGCCAGCCGGTGTCTTCGTCGGGCGTCAGCATGAACGTCGGCTCGATGTCCCCGTCGAACATCTGCTGGAGCAGCGGCGTCAGGCCGGTCAGTTCCGTCCACGTCGAGTCGACCAGGTCGAGGCTGGCCAACTGCGTCGCGTCGCCGGCGCCCGTGCCGCCGGGGGTCGACCAACTCAGGCCGGCGTCGGCGTCGAACTGCGTCCAGGAAAAGCTCGCCGGGTTCACGTTGCGTCTGCAATGCCACAGTTTGACCTTCAGGTCGCGGCCCTCCGGCAGCAGCCGCATCGTCGCCGAGCGGACGGTCAGGCCCTGGCCTCGCGGGCCGAGATAGCCGCCGGCGCCGTCGGTTGGCCAGAGCCATTGCCGGCCGCCGAACCAACTGTGCAGCTCGTCGTTGCCGTCGCGTGCGACCGCGGGCGGATACCACAGGCCTTCGGGGAGGTCCTTGCTGGCTGCGGCCCCGCCGCCGTCGCCGGCGCGGAAGATGTATCGCCCGCGGGTCAGCAGCAACGTCGCGTCGCGCGGCTCGTTCACATACACCGCCGCGGGGAAGGCGCCGGCCGGCGAGCCCGTCCAGGCCTCGCCGCCGTTGACGGCTGCGAAGAACCCAAGCTCGCCCGCGCCCGGCGGCCGGGCGTCGGGCACGATGATCTTGTCTTCATCGCCGCCCGCTCGCGGGCACAGCCACCGGGCCCAGACGCTGTCCTGCCACCAACCGGCGTCGTGTACGAAATACGACGCCGCCGGGACGAGGGCGGCGAAGCCGTCGCGGATCGCCTCGATGTGCGCGCAGGAGATCCAGTCGCCGGCGGCGGCATCGAGTTCCATCGGCCAGCGGTGGTCCGGGTCGAACACGACCTTCAGCCTCCGGTCGATGGCGGCCCGCAGCTCGACGATGTCGGCTGCGTGGATCGGCTCGCCCGGCTGGACGTGGCCGTTGGCGTCCTGGTGCGTCCAACTGAGTTGGTAGCTCATCGGTACACCGTGTGGATGGCGTAGAGGAAGAATCGCCGGGCGACGCCGTTCGCGTCCGGCTCTTCCCAGACGCGGACGATCGCGCCCTGGGGCACGGTCACGGTCGGCTGGGTGTCGACGCCCAGTTCCCAGACGTTCGCCGCCGAG
>JAQTVL010000615.1 GCA_028706835.1 Phycisphaerae bacterium
CGTAATCCTGCGGCCCGCCGAGCACGAAATTCTGGCTGTCGGTGATGTAGAAATACGTCGAGAACGCGCCCGCATTCGAAAAGCCCTGGTTGGCGATCGTGTAATTCACGGTCAGGTTCGAGCCCGAAACCGAGCAGTCCAGGTGCGCGCCCAGCAGGTCCGCTTTCACCTGCGAGAACCGCAGCGTGTAGCTCCCCGTCGTGCCGGCGGATCGCCCAGCCAGCGTTCGTGGGTCGCCGTCCTTGTTGCCCGCGGAACCGACCACCAGGTAGTAGTCGCCGCTCACGCCCGGGGTGTAGTTGAGGTACGAATCCTTGCCGGCTGAATCGCCGCCCGGGCCGGCGCCGTCGTCGTTGAACGCCACCAGCCCCCATGACGCATTGAACAGCCGAAGGTACGAGTCCAGGCCGCCGGTCGTGTCGTCGATGTCGAAGCCGGTCGCCACGCCGGCCGCCAGGGTGATCTTGTAGACATCCAGATCCTTGGCCCCGATCCACTCGTCGCCGATCGCGCCGGCGATACCCGCTCCGCCCGTCACGTCGAGCGCATCGACCACGCCCGTGCCGGCCAGGTGAACGTCCTGCCGAATCGCCACCAGGTCCGCGCCGTCGCCGCGACTGGCGTTGTTCAACTCGTTGGCCTCGGTTACGGCGTTGCCCGAATCGCCAATCATGCCGACATAGCCGGGGTTGTCGCCGTTGGCCGACGTCAGGGCGGGAAGGACCAGGTCGATCGTCCTGGTAATGAAGAACCCGCTGGGAAGCGAATCCCAGGTTGCCTTGCCGAGGAACACGTCCGAACTCGTAATCGTGTCGTTGTTGGAGAAGTAGAACGACACGTCGAACGGGCCCGCCCGCTGCCCGCCCATATTCTGGAGCGAGTAGCTCACCTGCACGTGCCGGTCCGCGGGGATCAACTGCCCGCAGTCGAGGTCGAAGTCCTGGCAGATCAGGTCGGCCTTCTCAGGCAGGCGCGGAATCGGGGCGAGAGTGAAAGGATTCGTGAACTTGCCGGCCCGCCCCGGCCCGCGCGGGCCGTCGTTCTCGACCGGCACGCCGCCCAGGCCGGGCTGCCCCCATCGGCCGCGATACTTCAGCCAGCTCATGTTGTAGCCATCGACGTTGGACAGGTCGGCCGACAGGTCGCGCGGCAGGACGCGCACCTGGAGGTTCTGCCCCGGGACAAGCACCTCGCCGTCGCCGTGGTGGTAGTCGGTCAAGCTGAAGACATCGGGGATGATCGGCACGTCGCTCTCGCCGGCGTGGTAGTAGGTGGCGTGGCTGCCGGCGGCCACGTAGGCGACCGGGTGCGTGCCGATCACCTCCAGGTCATCCCAGTATTCCCCCACGCCCTCATGGTGGGCGTTGTAGTAGGCGGCGTACGGCCCTTCGCGCGTGAAGAAGACCGTCACGCCCTCCCAGTCGCCCTCGTGGTCGTTCCAGAAGTTGTTGCCGTAGTAGTAGAACCAATACTGCACCGCCAGCTTTCCGCCGTCCGGGCTGACGGCGGCCGTGCCGTAGATGACATTCGGGAAGTCGTGCTTGACCAACTCGTAGGCGACGGTCACCTCGTAGATATTCGTGCCCGGCAGGTTGACATAGTACTCGCTGCACGCGTCGCTGCTGAACGCCGCCAACTCGTTCACGTCGCGCAACTCCGCCACCACGCCCCAGTCCAGGTCCACCAGCGCCTGCGGATCGTTCTGCAACTGGTCCAGGTCGACGTTGTTCAGGTTCGTCTCCACCTGGCTGGCCAGGTCCGCCAGCGAGACCGGCCTCTGGCAGTTCGGCAGCGCGGCGTAGGACGTGCCCGTCAGGTGGGCCGCGGCGATCTCGACCGGCTTGGGCCGGAACGCGTCGCCGTTGTTGGTCAGCCCATAGGCGCCGGCGTCGAATCGCATGATCGGCGCATAGTCCTGAATCAGCGTCTTGACATCGGTGATGCGATGGCCGGCGGCGTCGTGAATGTAGAAGCCGTTCGCGGTGATAAGGTTCTCGGGGATGCCCGGATATCCCGCCAGCAGAACGCGAGCCTCCAGCTGCTCGAGCCCGCGCGATAGCGCCGCCGAGTCTGGCATGATCCAGCCTCCGTCGAGCCCCTGTGATTGCACGGATACAAACGGCTACCGGACAGACCTGGTCGTCGCGAAAGAATCGCCGCCCCACGACTCCGGACGCATCACCCACGGCAGCCAGGCCCATTATAACGCAGGAACAGCGGCAACGCACCCGGAACCGTCACGGGCAAACAAACGTGCGTTAAGTGCCTTACACATCGGCGGATAGCCCTCATCGACTTGGGGGGTTCCCCTATGACAAAGCTAGGCAACCCCGCCAATTGTCCGGGCTGCTCGTCGCGCGGATAGTAAGACAACAGCACCACCGATTCGTTGAGGTGGCTTCAGGGTGTGTTCGAGGCGATCATTTCCAGGAGGACAACATGAACCCCAACCCCCGGATGTGGATCGTGACTGTACTGGCCGCTGGCCTCTGTGTCGGACTCAGCCCAACCTATGCCCAGTTGGCCAATCCCGCCCCCGGCCCCGGCGGCACGCCGGACTACTTCGGCACGACGCCGAACTATGCGCTCAGCTCGCTGCCGCCCACGGTCGGCTTTTCCGGCGGCGGGGGCGATGGCGCTGTGGCCGTGCCGACCGTGCAGGCGGGTGTGATTACGGCCGTCAAGGTGCTCAACGGCGGCGCGGGCTTCACGTCCGCGCCGACGGTCGCGTTCACGTCCCTCGACGGCGCGGGCGCAACGGCCACGGCCGTCGTTAACGGCGTCGGCACGGTGACGATGACCGACGGCGGCGGCGGGTATTCCGCAGCCGCCACGGTGACGTTCTCCGCCCCAGGCGGCACGGGCGCCACCGCCACCGGCACGCCAAACGTCGTCAACGGCGTCATCACGGGCGTGACGATCACCAACAGCGGCAGCGGTTACACCCAGCCCCCGACCGTCACCTTCGCCGACGCCGGCGGCGGCCGTCGCGCGACGGGCACGGCCGCAATCG
>JAQTVL010000065.1 GCA_028706835.1 Phycisphaerae bacterium
GATACTCCTTGACCATCGCCAATGCCTTGCGCGGGCTGGAGGCTGACAGCACCGAGTAGCCGCAGTGTTGCAGCGTCTGAACCAGCATCCGCCGGATGGCGGGTTCGTCCTCGACGACCAGGACCGTTCCGTCGCCGTGCGACAGCCGGCCGATCCGCGGGGCGACGGCCTGCGACGCCGTGGGCGCGTCGACCACGGGGAAGTACATCCGCATGGTGGTCCCCCGGCCGGGGCGGGTCTCGACCGTGATGTGGCCGTTGGACTGCTTGAGGAACCCGTAGACCATGGCCAGGCCCAAGCCGGTGCCCTGCCCGGCCGGCTTGGTCGTGAAGAACGGGTCGAAGACTTGTTTCGCGGTGTCGGCGTCCATGCCGCAGCCGGTGTCGCGGACGGCCACCATCACGTGCGGCCCCGGGCTCGCCCCGACGTTCTCGCTGACGAACGCCTCGTCGAGATCGACGTTGCCGGTCTCAATCGCCAGCCGGCCGCCGGTGGGCATCGCGTCGCGCGAGTTGACCACCAGGTTCACGATCGCCTCCTGGAACTGCGCCACATCCACCTTCGCGTGCCGCAGGTCGTCCGCCGTCGCCACCGTCAGCCGAACGTCCTCGCCGATCAGCCGGGTGAGCGACTTGGCCATGTCCGACAGGATGCTGTTGAGGTTGACGACCTCCGGGCGGAGGATCTGCTTTCGGCTGAACGACAGCAGCTCGTTGGTGAGGTTGGCGGAGCGTTCCGTCGCCTTGAGGATTTCCTGCACATACTCGCGAGCCCGGCCGGACACCATCGACAGGTGCAGCATCATCTCGCTGTAGCCGCGGATGACGGTGAGGTGATTGCGGAAGTCGTGGGCGACGCCCCCAGCCAGCAGCCCGACAGCCTCGAGCTTCTGGGCCTGGCGAAGCTGCTGCTCCCTGCGGATGGTCTCGGTCATGTCGTTGCCGATGGACAACACGCCCACCAGTTCGCCGCGGCCGTCATAGATTTCGCGGTTGGTCCAGGCGACCCACACGCGGCGGCCGTCCCTGGTCATGTTCTCGTTGGCGTTGATGTGATAGTCGCCGGGCCTGTCGGTGATGCGGGCGATCAGCGACTTCAGGTCGCGCCCGGAGGATTCGACCTCCGGCACGATCGTGCCGACGACGTTGCGCCCCAGGATTTCCTCTTGCCGGTAGCCGAAGAACTTCTGGGCAAACTCGTTGATGAAGATCAGGTTCCCCTGGCGGTCCATCTTCAGGATGATGCTGTTGGCGTTCTCCACCAGCTCGCGATACTTCTCCTCGCTCTGGCGCAGCGCCTGCTCGGCCATCTCGCGGGCGTCCTCGGCGCGCTGCCGGTCCAGCCTGGCCCGCAGCGACGTGACGCCGAACGACAGGTCGGCGGCCAGTTCGGTCAGCAGTTGAACCTCCGCGGCGTCGAACGCCCGGGCGCGGTGGGAGCAGATATTGATCGCGCCGAAAGCCCGGCGATCCGGGCGATCCGCCGACGCCGGGGCGTCGGCCAGCAGCGGAACCGTGATGCTTGACGCGTAGCCGCGCGCCAGCGCCGCCTCGCGCCACGGCGCGAACTTCGGATCCGTCGCGATGTCATCGACGATGACCGACAGGCCGGTCCGAATCGCCGACCCGGTCGGCCCCTGCCCGCGAGGCGTATCGGCCCAGGTGATCTTCGCCTGGCTCACGTAGCCGTTCTCGCGCCCGGCCACCGCTGCGGGGCGAACTGTGCGATCGGCGTCGTCCTCGGCGAAACCAACCCAGGCCAGGCGATAGCCGGCCACCCCAACGATGATGCGGCATACCTCGTGCAGCATTTCCGGTTCGCTGGTGGCGTGCATGAGGGCCTGGCGGCATTCGGTCATGGCCTTGAGGCAGCGGTTGGCGTCGAGGATTTCCTCCTCGGCGTCCTTGCGATCGGTGATGTCGCGCGAGATGCCATAAAGCCCGACGATTTGGCCCCGGTTGTTGCGGATCGGCCCCTTGGTCGACAGGAACGTCCGCGTGGTCGCGCCGCGGGTCACGGCTTCCTCTCGCACAACGTTGCGGCCTTGCTCGAGCACCTCGCGATCCGCCGCCTGGAGTTCGTCAGCGTCCGCCGGCGGAAGCAGGGCCCGGTCGTCGCGACCGACGAGTTCCTCGAGGTCCCGGCCGAGCTCCCGGCAGGCGGCGCGGTTGGCCATCAGGTATCGCCCGTTGCGGTCCTTCACAAACACCAGATCGTCGGTGCCGCCGATGATCGCCTGGAGCAGGCGATAGCTGTCGTGCATCGCCTTTTCCGCCCGCCGCCGGTCGGTGATATCGCGAGTATAGAGGTTCACGTAGGGCCCCTGCTCGATCGGGGCGAAAGTGACCAGGAAAGTCGAATGGCCGGCGCGAATCTCGGCTTCGATCGGCTCGCCGCCCTCCAGGGCTCGCAGCGAAAGCCGGACCAGTTCGTCGGGCAGCGCTTCGCCGGCCCCGATGCCCCACGCGACGGGCAACGCCCGGCGGGCAGCCTGGTTGGCGTACAGGACCCGTCCAGCCGGCCCGACGCGGAGCACGGGGTTCGGATTCTCCGCCTCCAGCCGGGCGAGCGACTCCGCTTCACGCTGAGCGTGGCGGCGGCCAGCCTCGACCTGGCGCAGGCTGCGGAGGGCGACGCGGTGCTGCCGGGCGATAAGCAGTCCGCAGACGATCAGGCCGATGGCCAGGGCGGGAGCGATGAACGCGCAGGTCCAGTCGACGGCCCGCGGGCACAGGCCGAACGTCCATGCAGCCAACGACGCCACGCCGAGCGCCACGGAGGCGCCGCCGCAGGCCGTCGCCAGCCGCACGGAATGTGCGACTCGCGCCCGCCGCGGCGACAAGCCCGGCACGCCGACAATCCCATCCGTGGGGGGCCGATTGGAGACAGACGCACACATAGGCGCTCGCTTCTTGCACGTGACTGCAAGCAGTCGCTCGCCGCACAAACCCCTGTGCTTCGGATCGGCCAAACCCAGCGTAGAAAACGCAGCGACGTGTTCGGCCCGAATCCCGGTGTACGTCAACTATAGCCCGGATTTGGCGACAGGCCAATTATCGGGCCTCAAATCGCCGCATTTTGCGCGGACGCATTTCTGGCTGGAGAAAAGATGGGGCGAATGCGCAAACTGGTGATGTACGACCGCTCACAAGAACTCTGGGGTTCCGGCGCTCTGTCGCGGATAAGATGGTGGATTGGGCGCCATGCCTGCGACGGTCCCGGGTTACCAGCCCTGATCCCGGATACGCTGCCCGACAGCGATGAACTGCATTAATCAGCGACCGGGGTAAGACACGGCGGCAGACTTGCGAACTGAAAACTGTCACGGCCCTTGATCGTCTGCCCCAAGGTCTGATATAGTCGTCTGCGGAGTAACCCATGAAGAACGCTTTCGCCCTGAAATCTGCGCAACCCGTCCTGGACTTTCTCCCGCCCGACCCCGGGTTGATGCGCCGCCCTGCCCCCGTCGCCACGCGCAATGGGTCTAAGAACAAGTTGGCTCCGGGGGACCGCGCCGTTCACGACTGGTACCGCTTTGTGCTTTCATTCCCGCCGCACCTCGTGGCTGAATACGTAACCCGTTTCGGACTCTCCAAGAAGAGCACCGTTCTTGACCCCTTTTGCGGGACAGGAACCACTCTTGTTGAGTGCAAGAAGCTAGGAATCCCGAGCGTCGGAATAGAAGCCCACCCGATGTCAGCCATGGCCAGTGCCGTCAAGACTGACTGGGCCATTGAACCGGACGCACTTCTTCAGCACGCCCAAACTATTGCCGAGTGCGCCTCGGCCGAATTGAAAACTGCTGGGTTCATCGACGGACCCAACCGTTATAGTCCCGCAACTCGGCTGAACGGGCAATCCGCATTGCTTCGGAATCTCGCGCCAGAAGCCAATAGACTCCTTCTCACCAATTCGATAAGCCCGATTCCACTTCACAAAAGCCTCACCCTGCTGGAACATATACGCCGACGAGTAGACCCGCACTTCATCCGCCATGAGTTCATTGCCCTCGCATCCGCCCTAGTCCAAGACATAAGCAACCTTCACTTTGGACCCGAGGTAGGCGTTACCGCCCCCAAGACGGACGTTCCCGTCATTGCCCCTTGGCTTTCTCGCATTCAGGCAATCGCTCAAGATGCCCGTACGTTGCAGGCCCGCAAACGGACCCGCTCGAAAGTAATTCAAGGCGATTCCCGGACGGTAATCGACAAGTTGTCCGACCAATCAATAGACGCCGTCATTACGTCCCCGCCATATCCCAACGAGAAGGACTACACGCGGACAACCCGTCTGGAGTCTGTGATCCTAGGTCTCATCCGCGACAAGACCGAACTTCGGAAGTACAAGCAGGATCTGATTCGGTCAAATACTCGTAATGTTTACCGCGCCGACGATGACGACACGTGGGTCGTCGAACATCCTGAAATCAGGCGCATTGCCGCCGAAATAGAGCGACGCCGCATTGCGCTTGGCAAGACAAGTGGTTTCGAACGTATGTATCACAGAGTCACGAAACTCTATTTTGGCGGCATGGCCAAACACTTTGCGGGGCTCAGGCAGGTACTACGTCCGGGCGCTCAACTCGCCTACGTAGTCGGGGACCAAGCGTCTTATCTCCGGGTCATGATAAGAACAGGTTCGCTACTGGCCGAGATCGCCTCGTCGTTAGGGTACGAACTGGTGGGCATTGACCTTTTCAGAACAAGACTAGCCACGGCGACGCGCGAGCAATTGCGCGAAGAAGTAGTCGTGTTGAGGTGGCCTGGGTAAGAACACCCCGCGCAGGAGCAAACCTTTGCCAAGCGAAAAAACGCCCGTAATCGAAATGCTATTCGACAAGCGGTGGAATCCCAAGAGCAAAGCTCTTTCCTGCCGTCTCGTAACGCTCGAGGATGTCTCTCAGGCTATTGATGCTTACAATCTGACAGTCTCCGACGAGCGTAAGTTGAGTACCCGCAATCCGGCCAATTTCTTCAAGGATTTTATCCGCCAACGTAAAGCCGCTAACCGAAATTGGCCGAAATCCGTCTTTTCAAAAGGATACGCGGCCCGGCAGAGGACCGGGAACAACGCATGTTTTGAATTCATCCCCGTGACAACCGGTCAGATCGAACCATTCCCGGAGCACATTAACGGCCCAACCCCGAGCGCACCTCGCCACCAAATTGAAAGCGCCAGTTTGCCGTTAGCTTCCCGGCGACTCGGCCGAGCGGATGAGCCTTGGCTGGTTCAAGTCCTTATCCGGCTCCGCGTGATCGAGACGCATCTTGCTTTGGCATCGAACCGGCAGATTCTGCACCTCGACCACCTGCAAATGAACGTCAAGTTGCGTAAGGCGGAAATCGACGCCATCTTCCTTGCCACCGAGCAAGTTGGCGACAAGACATTGCAGGAGTTGATCGTTTGCTGCGAGGCAAAGGGGCGTAAGGACGACATCTTGACGGACCAGATCGTCCGACAAGTCCAAGCCATTTTCGATCTATCGGAGTTTTCCCAGCCTTACGTGTTGCCTATAGCCGTCAAAGCTATCGCCCCTTCCGAGGTCTACGTCGTCGAATTCGACGCTGTTCCCTGCGAAGATGCTGCCACCCTCGACGTCTTGACGGTCAACAACACAGCAGACTACGTCCTTACCCCTGCTGTCCCGGGAATAGGTGAATGAAAGCCTGGAAATCGGTGGGAATCTGGGGCACCATCTTCAATTCGGTAGGCTAGTCCGATAATATCATTTTTCGCCGGCGGCGAATGCACGGGCCGACGGAGCGATCTTCCCTCTTCCCCGCGAGGAGTTGTCCAGTGAGCCTCGCCCGACATATCCTGACGCTGCCGGCGCTGGCGATGCTCAGCGTCATGCTGGCTGGGCCGGCCCTTGGCCAGACGCCGGCCCTTGGCCAGACGCCGGCCTCCGGGCCGGACGCGGGCGGAGGAAGCGCCACTGTCGCCGGGCAGGCGGCGGACCTGATGGCCCGCAGGCAGTACAAAGACGCCATTCGGGTCCTGACCGCGGAACTGGCGGCGGCGCCCGATGCACGGTCCCGCGCGGAAAAGCAACTCACGCTCGGCGAATGCTATTACCTCACCGAAGACTACCCAGCCGCCCAGCCGTATTTCACGCGGGCATTGGCCGGGCTCGGCGATGACGCCGAAGGCCAGCGGCTGAGGATCGTGGCGGAGTATCGTCTGGCCTGCGTGTCGTTCCGGACCGGGGCGGCGGACGCCGGCGGGCGGATCGACGATTTCGTTCGCAAGTTCCCCAACGACAGCCACGTGGGCAACCTGCTGGCGTTCAAGATGAGGCTGCTGGCGGGCAAGGGCAAGTCTGCCCAGGCGGACCTGGAGGCTGTCCACAAGCAGATCTACACCGATGTCCGCCGCTACGGGCATTCCGTGGCCATCGTCGCGGACAAGACCCTGTGCGACTTCTACAGCCAGACCGGCCAGCCGGAGAGGGCTAAGGAACTTTACGCCAACATCGTCCACAATTTCCGCAACGTGATCGCGGAATACGCCCGCGACAAGCGGGCGGTGCCGGCCGGTTTCGAGATCGCCCACGACAACGCGGCTCTCCAACTCGGGCTCATCAATCTCCAGGAGGGCCACAGCGACGAGGCCGCCAAGTGGCTCGGCAATGTGCGCTACGACCAGCCGGCCATCCAGCGGGCCAAGTTGCTGCTGGCGCAGATGGCCTACCAGCGAGGCGAGTTCGACGCGGCCGTGCGGGCGCTGACGGCTGAGGGCTACCTGGACACCGTGCCGGACTCGGCCGTCAAGTCGGACATGTACCTGGTGCTCGGGCTGGCGGAGAAGGCGAAGGCCAAGCCCGATCTGCCGCGGGTAACAGAGTGGCTGGAGAAGGTCGCGCCCGGAACGCAGGGCTTCGCCCAGGCGCAGTCGGCGGTGGCGGACCTGTATCGCGAGAAGGGCGCCGCCCGCCCGGCCATCAAGGCCTACACTAACGCGCTGGCTTCGGACAAGTATGCCCCGACCGCCCACTTCTACCTGGCGCAGCTCTACCAGCAGCAGGCGGAGGAGGCGACGGACAAGGGTGCCAAGGACAAATTCTATGAGCAGGCTGGGGCGGCGCTGGCAGCCGTGCTGGAGAAGTATCCACGATCGTCGGTGGCGAAGGACGCCCGTGACGCGGCGGAAAAGCTGCTGGCAAAGGGCGTGAAAGTCACGATCCCGCTGGCCGACGAGGACATGCTGGCCGCCTGGACGAAGCTGGTGGCGGACAAGCCGGGCAGCATGGAGGCGGCGACGGCGCTGGCGGGCATGGTCAAGCTGCACGCCAAGTCGATCGTGGACTCCAAGAGCGGGCGAATGGTGCGGGCGCCGAACTACGAGGCGGCCGCCAAGGCAGGCGATCGGCTGCTGGACGAATCGGTCTACAAGGGCGCCGGCTTCGAGGAGGCCGCCTGGCGGCAGGTGCGATGCGAGACGCTGCTCCTGCGCGGGCAGTGCGAGTTGGCCAGCCTGTCGCCGCCGCGCGAGCCGGCGCCCGGCGAGAAGCCGGTCTACCTGGGCAAGCCGGACGTCGCCCGGGCCGTGACGCTGCTGGAGTCGGCCCGCAAGCTGGCCGACGCACGGCAGGTCGAGTTGCTCAAGAGCGTGGACCTGGCCTACCTGGAGGCGCTGTTCAAGTCGCCCAAACCGGAGGACCGCAAGGCGGGCGAGACGCTGTATGCCAAGTGCGTCAACGAATACGGGGCCGACCCGAGGCTGGCCAGGCTGTCGATGGACCTGGCGCAGTGGTATGCCGACCAGGGCCGGTTCGCCGAGGCGGGGCGGGAATACAAGGGCATCGCCCAGCGCGACAAGGACCTGCCGCGCGACGACCTGCTGAAGATACTGCACGCAGCCGGCACGATGTTCAGCAAGGCCGCCTACGAGGCACAGGCCGGGGCCGGGCACGCGGGAGACGCCCCGGGGAAAAGCTTCGCAATCTTCATCTATCCGAAAGAGGTCATCAAGCTCGGCGAAGGCATCGGCGGCTACGCACCGCTGAACCAGACGGTAACGGTCGCCTGGCCGAACAAGGGCGTTCGCGTGCCGGCCAAGGCGGCGCTGGAGGCTGTGTCCAAAGCCAGCGGCATCCCGTTCGTCTGGTCGGCGGACAAGTCGCGGGCGAACTCGGTGGCAGCGTACCTGGCGAGCACGTTCCTGGACCTGCCTGCGGGCGAAGACACGCCGGCGAACCTGCTCAAGAAGATACTGGCCCCGACGCACCGGCTGGACTTCGACATCGGCCTGACCGGCGGCACGCCGACACTGGTCCGCAAACCGCCCAGCGCCGACGACCCAGCCGACGCCGGGCCGCGGACCATCGAGATTTACGACGAACGGTTGGCCGGCGAACGCTACAAGCCGCTGACGGTTGACTACCAGCCGTGGTCGAGCGTGCATGGGCAAAGCGAGATGCTGTACACGATCCTGGGGCGTGTGGAGAAGCTGTCGGGGACAAAGGTGACCTGGGCGGAGGGCGTGGACAAGCGGGTGAAGCTGGCGGCGGAGTTCAAGGCGATCCCGGGAGTTGCAGCGTCGTCGGGTTGCACGTGTGCCGCCGTGCTGGCCCGCACGCTGGACACACTGGATTTGCGGTATCGCGTGGTGGCCCGCGACCTGTCGGTGGAACTGTACGACGAGGCGAAGGACGCCTTCGGGCAGATTCGGCAGATCGACCCGCGGAGCAAGTTCGGCGAAAAAGCGTTGTTCGCCCTGGCGATCAACTTCTACAACCAGCGCGACTACGAGAAGATGAAGATCGTGCTGAAGGAGTATCTCAAGCTGTTCGACGAGCCCGACCGCGAGCACTACTACCAGGCGTGGTTCTGGGTCGGCTGGGCGTTCGAGCACGAGGGCCGACTCCGCGACGCCTGCGGATATTACGCGCGGGCGGCGGACGAGATGGTGGTCGTCTATCGCCCGGCGACCACGCAACCGGCGGCTGAGCAGTTGGCGGGGCTGAGCTACGACACGATGTTCGCCCTGTCCGAACCGGTGAGCGGGCAACTCAACGACGCGACGCTTCGCGACCTGGCCGAGTTTGTCCGGCTGCGCACGCACGTGCAGCTTCGCCTGGACGTCGCGGTGGCCGGCATGGAGTTCAAAGTCAGCCGGGAGAAACTCGCCGGCCTGACGTGCTGGCAGGTGCTCAGCGAGGCGCTGGCCGCGCAGGGGTTGGCTGTGCGCGGCGAGAACTCCGACAAGGCGACGGCCGAGAAGGCCTACTATCGGCTGGCGCAGGCGTACTGCAAAGACGGCATGATGGACCAGGCGCTGGCGCATTGCCGGACGTTGCTGACTCGCTACCCGCAGACCCCGCGGCGGCCGGAGGCGATCCGGCTGAAACTGGATATCTACAAGGGCCTGAAGGACTACGACCACGTGCTTGCGACGCTGGAGGAACTGAAAGCCAGCGGCAGCCTGCCGCCGTACAAGGCGGACTTCGAGCTGGCATCGATCCGGTTCGACCTGTGCGACTACAAACTGGCGATGGAACTGTTCACCCGGTCGCTGGAGGCGGCCAAGGACGCCCCGGAATCCCGCGATATCCGCGAGGGGCTAGCCCGGGCGCTGTGGCGATCCGGCGACCTGGCTGGGGCGCTGCGGGAATACGAAAGGCTGCTCGCGGACGAGACGGGCCCGCTCCGCCGCTTTGTCGACGAGATGATGGTCTTCTATCTGAAGGCGGAGACGGGCGGCGGCGGGACGGACCTGCCCGCCAATGCCGACAAGTTCATCCGCAAGTATGAGGAGCTCGACGACGCCCAACGGGCGGGGTTATCCAAGGCGGACCTGGCGCGGGCGACGTGGGTGTACTACGTGTCCGGCCTGCTGGACCTGAAGAACAACCAGCCAGAGAAGGCGTTGGCGAAGTTCAACGCGGCCGCCAACTCGCCCGACGACGCACTCGCGGGCGAGGCCGGCTACCAGGCCGGGCTGATCCACCTGAAGGCTAAGCGGTACGCCAAGGCGGTCGAGGCGCTGGAGTATGTGCTCATCTCCACCAAGTCCGCCGAGGCCGAGGTGAAGGCGACATTCGCGCTGGCCGGTTGCCACCAGTTGCTAGGGCAGGCGGACCGCGCCCGCGCCCGGTTCGACCAGTTCCTGAAGCGCTTCTCCGCGTCGCCGCTGGCCCGCCAGGTGCGCGACAACCCGCTGTACAAAACCGCCACGCGCGAGGAGGTTGCCCCGTGACCCGCATGCTCCCCGCCATCCTGCTCGCCCTGGTTGTCCTGCCCGGCCTGGCCCGGGCCGACACGCCGGAGGAATCGCTGGGCAAGGCGGCGGATCTGGAGAACGCCGGCCACCTGTCGCGGGCGGTCGAGATATACAAGGACATCATCAAGTCGAACCCCGACTACTCGCAGTTGCTCGACGTGCGGTTCCGGCTGGCCCGCTGCTACGACAACATGGGCCTGGTCGACGAGGCCGTCGCCGAGCTGACCGCGGTGGTCGACTCGAAGGAGAAGAAATTCCGCCGCCGGGTCGACGCCTTCTACACCCTTGGAAAGCTTTACGGCTCGCTGAAGGACTACGAAAAGGCAACGCGGACCTTCGAGGCTATGCTGAACGAAGGGGCGGGCCTGTACGAAGACGAGGTGCTTAACATCTGCGGCGGCTACTACGCCCTGCTAAACAAGCCGAACGAGGCGGCGGCCAAGTTCAACGTGCTCAAACGGCGGGCGAACTCCAAGTATGCCGAGCAAGCCGCCGTCAAGCTCGCGTTGCTCTGGCTCAAGGCCGGCCCGGACAAGATCGACCTGGCCAAGGCCGCCATCGAAGACCTGGCTGCCGGCTTTGAAGCCAACCCGCAGATCCCCGCCCTGCTCGTCCAGATCGCCGACCTGTATCGCACCAGGAAGAAGTTCACCGAGTGCGTCGCCGTCTGCCAGCAAGTCATCAGCCGATACCCCGCCAAGCCGGAGGCCCTCGCCGCCCGCCACATGCTCGGCCTCTGCCAGAAGGACCAGGGAAAGTTCAAGGAGGCCGCCGAAGTCTTCGACCAGATCGCCAAGCTTCCCGAAGCCCGCACCCAAGCCGCGCAAGGCCTGGCCGCCGAGGCATACTTCCAGGCAGCCGAGGTCTTCAGGAACGACCTGAACGACCCCGACCAGGCCATGCCCCGCTACCAGGAGGCAGCCGCCGCCGCCCGCGCCCTGGACACCGACCGCGCCCGCGCCATCCAGGAGCAGTGCTACTTCACGCTGGCTGAGCACCAGTTCGCCAAAAAGAACTACGCCGCCGCCATGGAGAACTACCTGCTGCTGCGATCAACAGGCAGCAAGCTGAACGTGGTCGGCCGGATCATCCAGTGCCAGTCGGCCCTGAACCTGACCGACACAGCCAGCGTCGGCAGCACCAACGATGTCGAGACGCTCAAGAAGAAGATCGAGCAGAACGCCGGCACATTCGCCGCCGCGGAGGCCGAGACCTTCCTCGTCGACCAGGAGGTCCGCAAGGCCGGCCCCGGCGTCAGCAACGCGGCCCTCGTCGAGAAGTACGACGCCATCCGGAAGAAGTATCCCGCCGACATGCTCAAGCAGAACAGCCTGGCCGCCTACCTGCACTTGCAGATCGGCCTGTGCCTCGGGTCCGCCGGCACCAAGGAATCGATGCTCAAGGCGGCCGACGCGTTCAAGCGCTGCGCCGACGCCGACCCCGCCGGCCCCTACGCAACCTTGGCGCTGGAGAACCAGGCCCTGGCCGCCGAGCGGGCCGGCGATCGCGCGACCGCCTCCGCCGTCTACCGCAAGCTGTTCGACTCCGCCTCCGCCAAGCTCGAAGCCAAGAAGGACGACGCCGACCTCCAGCGCCGCTCGAGCGATTACCTGCGGAGCATGTTGACCCGGGCCGACACGCCCTCCGCGGTGGACGAGGCCCTCGCCACCGCCCGCTCGGTGATCGACAAGAAGGGCGTGTTCTCCAAGGCCGCCCGCGACGCCCAGTTCTACATCGGCGAGCTGTTCATGATGAAGAAGGACTACAGCGCCGCCGCGCGCGAGTTCAAGCAGTTCATCAAGCTCTACGCCGGCCCCAAG
>JAQTVL010000616.1 GCA_028706835.1 Phycisphaerae bacterium
CGCCAACGCCGCCCTGGGGGCCGGCGGGCGGGTGATCGGCGTGGTGCCGGAGGCGATCGCCGCGAAGGTCGGTCATCGCGGCCTGTCGGAGATTCACGTCGTCGCGACGATGCACGACCGCAAGCGGGTGATGTTCGAGTTGTCCGACGCCTTCATCGCGCTGCCCGGCGGCATGGGCACGCTGGAGGAACTGACCGAGGTGCTGACCTGGGCGCAACTCGGCATGCACGCCAAGCCGGTTGGCCTGCTGAACGTGGCTGGCTATTACGATCACCTGCTGCGGTTCCTCGATCACGCCGTCGAGCAGAAGTTCATCAAGCCGGCCCACCGCAGGCTGCTGCACGTGGCGGGCGACGGCCCGGCGATGCTGGAGCAGTTCCGCCGGTTCGTCCCGCCGCGGATCGAGAAGTGGTTCGACGGGATTCCCCGCGGGCCGGTGGCGGGGCAGTAGATGGTTGGCGAGCGGGTTCGCGGGCCGTATAATTCGAGTGTCTTACGAGGGATTTCAATGACGACCAAGCAAATGGCGCACGAGGTCATCGACACGCTGCCCAAGAATGCCAGCATGGATGACATCATGCACGCACTCTACGTTCGGGCAAAGTGTGAAAAAGGTGACAAGGAAATTCGCGAAGGGCGGGGGATTGCACACGGGGAGGCCGTCAAGAAAATGCGCAAGTGGGTCAAGTAGTCTGGTCGCCAGCCGCACTGACGGATATCGAGAGGTGATAGACATGACGACGAAAGAAATGGTTCGCACGGTGATGGACGCCTTGCCGGACGAGGCGAGCCTGGACGAGGTCATTCATGCTCTATACCTCCGGGCGGCTTTTCAGCGGGGACTGCGCGAGGTTCGGGAAGGCAAGGGAATTCCGCATGAGCAGGCCAAAGCGAGACTGAAAAAATGGGTCAAGTAATCTGGTCTCCGACGGCGGTTGACGACGCCGAGGGGATTGCCGAGTACATTGCCCGGGACTCCGTCGATCAGGCTTCTTTATTCATGCTTCGACTCTACGAGGCCACCGACGCGCTGGCCGATTATCCGCTAATGGGTCGAGCGAATCCGAAGCTTGGCGACTCGAATTCTCGCGAGGTATTCTTTGGCGCCTACCGCATCATGTATCAGGTAGATCCCGACGCAGTCATCATCACCCGCGTCATTCACGGTTCCCGCGACTGGAACCCATAGGAAAGGGAGTTCCACAGCCATGCTTAGCGTTCCCGCTGATCAGCGCGTCAAGTCACTTCTGGCGAGCACCGATTACGGCAAGGCTGTCACCGTTCGCGGCTGGGTGCGCACGCGGCGGGACAGCAAGGGCGGGTTCTCGTTCATTGAGGTCAATGACGGCTCGTGCATGGCCAGCCTACAGGTCATCGCCGAGGCGGCGCTGCCGAACTACGAGAGCGACGTCAAGCGGCTGATCACCGGTTGCAGCGTCGCCATCGAGGGCGAACTTCGCAAGTCGCCGGCGGAAGGCCAGCCGGTCGAGGTGTTGGCTAAGTCGATCACGGTCCTCGGCTGGGTGGACGACCCGGCGGCGTATCCGATGCAGAAGAAGCGGCACACGATGGAGTTCCTCCGCGAGGTGGCCCACCTGCGGCCGCGGACCAACACCATCGGCGCGGTTGCTCGCGTGCGGAACGCGCTGGCCTGGGCCGTCCATGAATTCTTCCAGCAGCGAGGCTTCCTCTGCCTCCACGCGCCGATCATCACGTGCAGCGACTGCGAAGGCGCCGGCCAAATGTTCGGCGTCAGCACGCTCGACCCGGACAAGCCGCCCCGCACGCCGGAAGGCAAGATCGACTTCGCCCAGGACTTCTTCGGCCGGCGGGCGTCGCTTACGGTCTCCGGCCAACTCGAGGCTGAGACCTACGCGCTCGCGTTGACGAACGTGTACACCTTCGGCCCGACGTTCCGCGCGGAGAACTCGAACACCGCGCGGCACCTGGCTGAGTTCTGGATGATCGAGCCGGAGATGGCCTTCTGCGACCTGGCCGGCGACATGGACCTGGCCGTCGCTTTTCTCAAGCACCTGTTTCGCGCGGCGTTGGAACGCTGCCCGGAGGACATGGCGTTCTTCAACAAGTGGATCGACCCGACGCTGATCGGGACGCTCGAACACATCATCAACGCCGACTTCGAGCACGTGCCCTACACCAAGGCTGTCGAGATACTCGAAAAGTCCGGCAAGACGTTCGAGTACCAGGTCAAGTGGGGCGCCGACCTCCAGAGCGAGCACGAACGCTACCTCACCGAGGAATATTTCAAGAAGCCGATGATCGTGACCGACTACCCCAAGACGATCAAGGCGTTCTACATGCGGGCCAACGACGACGACAAGACGGTGGCTGCGATGGACGTGCTGGTGCCGAAGATCGGCGAGATCATCGGCGGCGCCCAGCGCGAGGAGCGGATGGACGTGCTCAAGCGGCGCATGGCGGAGTGCGGCCTGGAGGAGAAGCCGTACTGGTGGTACCTGGACCTCCGCCGCTACGGCACGGTCCCGCACGCTGGGTTTGGTTTGGGCTTCGAGCGCACGATCCAGTTCGTGACCGGCATGGCGAACATCCGCGACGTAATCCCGTATCCGAGAACGCCGGGAAGCGCTGAATTCTGAAAGATTGAACCGCAGAGAACGCAAAGAGCGCGAAGAACGGCGAAGATTACTAACCGCAGATGCACGCGGATGAACGCGGATAAGATGCTTGATGCGGTATCACTTGGCCGTCAAGCCCAGTTTGTCCAGCATTGTGGGCTCGGCCTTCTTGGCTCGGGCGACCTCCGCTTGATAGTCAAAAAGCGGCTTCTTTTGCGGCATGAACGTGGCGGTGAAGACGGGTTCGTCGATTCCGAAAAGCTTCTTGAGCAGGACATCCGCTTGCCATCCATGAACGACCTCGTCGGCCATCAGTCTGTCGGCTGTGTCGTCGCGTCGGCCAGTAGAAATCAAAGAGGGGGCAAAGTCAGGTGTCGGGGTTGCCTGATTCCGGCTGATTGGGCCGTCTG
>JAQTVL010000617.1 GCA_028706835.1 Phycisphaerae bacterium
CGGAATGCGTGTTGGCTGCTCGGACATGATGATCCTCCGTGATCCACAGGCCGGACTCCGCCGGCCGAACTTCCCCCACCACTATCTATCGGCCAGCCCCTCCCTGCAACTACGGTTATGCACCCCCTACCGATTCACTGCTTGACGGGCCGCAGTGGGGGGGGTAGCATGGCCCGTAACTAGCCCACCTCGATGTTGGTGGAAGGTTGCGATTCTCCCCCTCTGGAGGCACCCACGGTGACGGGGCCGCTCAACAGATCCGACTTCCTATCGCTTTTGTGGTGGACTTGGGGTGTTGGTGTCGGCCTCGGGTTAGGGACATTAGCCGGATTTGGGGTAGATTTCTTTGCTATGCTTGCGTGGGTCGGAAGTATTGAGCAGTGGAGGAGCGGTCCACAGTGGCAGCACGGCGGCGGGTATTTTTTGTCCGTGTTCATGTTCATCTGTGGAACCGTTTTTCTTCTCTTTGGTATGCTCTGCCCCGTACTTGTTATTGGTGCAGTCTGCGAAAGGGCGAGATCCCGAGTTGTTGTTTTGCCAAGAAGGGCCTTCAGTTTGCCTCTGACCATCCTGACAGCAATGTTATCGATTCTGATCCTCATGTGGTTGAACAATTGGGCGATAAGATTCTATTTGTCGTTTTATGAAAGCAAGGAAATCGTCGTTGAGGGATGGGATGCTGATTCACCGCCTGGTTCCCCTTGGCCCCTGCTCCTTCTCAAGAAGGTTTTTGACTGGACTTGGGCCGGTTGGGTATATGCTTCAATTGTGTGGTTCTTGGCCTGGTTGTCCACCAATCCATTATGCCTGCCTGACGGGAAGCGATCGTAACTCACGACACCCGCCCTGCTCGCGTTCATTTCTAACTCGCCTGCGGTAGGCAGTGAAGGGACGGACGCCGCACGTCGCGGCGTCGGCTGCCCCGAACTTGTCTGCCAGACGACCCGGCTGCCCACCGGTCCCGCAGGGAAAGCTGTCGTGGGCGGCGTAACCGGAGCGCCCATGTTCCAGGACGACCCAGAGCCGGCTGACCGCCGACAAGAGAACCGACAAGTTTGAACCCAACCCAATAACCGTGTATCCTAAGCTGATTACTTACCCGCCGCCCCCGGGCGGCAGAGGCTTTCGAGGGAAGTTATGGACCATTTTTCTTACCGCAACGGTGAGTTGTTCTGCGAAGACGTCGCGGTCGAGCGGATCGCCGACTCCCTCGGCACGCCGCTCTACGTTTATTCCAAGGCCACGCTGCTGGCCCACTACCGCCAGTTGGCTGACGCGTTTGCGCCGGTCAAGCCGCTGATCTGCTATTCGGTGAAGACCAACGGCAACATCAACGTCCTTCGCGTGCTGGCCGGCGCCGGCGCGGGGTTCGACGTGGTCAGCGGGGGCGAACTGTTCCGCGCCCAGGCAGCCGGCGGCGACCCGGACAAGTGCGTCTACGCCGGGGTCGGCAAAACCGACGCGGAAATCCGCCAGGCGGTCGCCGCGGGCATCGGGCTGTTCAACGTCGAGAGCGAAGCGGAACTGTCCAACGTGGACGCCATCGCCCGCCAGATGGGCAAGGGCATTCGCGGGGCGCTGCGGATCAACCCGGACGTTGACCCACACACGCACGCCCACATCACCACGGGCAAGAAGGAGACCAAGTTCGGCATCGACCTCGACCGCGCCGGCGGCGTGTTCCGCGCGTTCGCCAAGGTGCAGGCAGCCGACGGCGCCCCGGGCATGCACCTGACCGGCGTTCACATCCACATCGGCTCGCAGATCACCGAGGTCGAGCCGTATGTCGAGGCCGTCCGCAAGGTGCTCGCGCTGATCGACGAACTCCGCCGCGACGGGCTGACCATGGACTGGCTGGACCTCGGCGGCGGGTTCGGCATCAATTACGAGAACCGCCACGCCCTGCCCGCCTCCGCGTTCGCCGCGGCGCTGCTGCCGATGCTGCTCGCGTCGAAGCTTCAGATCGCGATCGAGCCCGGGCGCTACATCGCCGGCAACGCGGGCCTGCTCATGGCCAACGTGCTCTACCTCAAGGCCGGCGGCACGAAGAAGTTCGTCATCGTCGACGCCGGCATGAACGACCTGATTCGCCCGATGCTTTACGACGCGTTCCACTTCATCTGGCCAACCAGGCCGGGCGCGAAGTTCATCCCCCCGGCTGATCGCACGGACGTGAGCGGCATGGCGGGGTTGGAGACGGTCGACGTGGTCGGCCCGATCTGCGAGAGCGGCGACTTCTTCGCCCACGCCCGGGCCATTCCGCCGGTGCAGCGAGGTCAGCGGCTGGCGATCTTCTCCGCGGGCGCCTACAGCTTCGCGATGAGCAGCCAGTACAACGCCCGCCCGCGCCCAGCCGAGGTGCTCGTCGACGGCGCGACGTTCCGCGTCATCCGCAAGCGTGAAACCTACGACGATTTGATTGCGCTGGAGAAGTGACCGTTGATCCGGCGGAAGCGCATTCTTTTGTAGGGCACCCGCCCTCGGGTGCCGACCGGCTGCAACGCAGCCGGAGAATCTTCGCCGCCTTCGGCGACGAAGACACCCGAGGGCGGGTGTCCTACAACAACAATGACACCCGGGGCCGGGTGTCCTACAACTACTCTGACGTAAGGGTGCCTGGTCAGGTCCGCGATCCGCCCGGTCATTGCCCACCCAGCATCGTTGCCACGTGGGCCAGCTCGCGTTCAGCCAGTTCCCGGTCGTTCGGGTTGCGAAGCTGCGGCAGGGCGTGCTCGAGGTACTGGCGGGCCCGGACGGGATTGTTCAGGTAGCGAGAATACAGCACGCCGAGAAGAAGCTCGATGTGGTCCTTCGCCTCGAACGTCGGGTAGTGCGCCAGCAGCGACTCAAACGCCGCGCCCGCCAGCCGATGCTGCCCGTCGCTCATCAGGTACGTGCCCAGGTCCACCTGCTGCTTGGCCGGTAGGGCCTGCTCCGAGTCAATCCCGAGCAACTGCGAATAGAGCAGCCCAGCCGCCCGGGCGTCGCCGTCGCGGATCGCTGTCG
>JAQTVL010000618.1 GCA_028706835.1 Phycisphaerae bacterium
GATGGCGGAGCCGAACCCGTAGAACGCGCCGAACAGGTGCGCCAGGTAGGCCACCCCGCTCGATCGCCCGGACCCCAGGTAGACCAGGTTCTCCGCGACGAAGAAGCCGACCACCAGCAGGCCGTTCAGCTCGATCACGCCGACGATGAACAGAAAGTAGACGGTCGTCACGCGGGCCAGCGGATAGAGCGCGACGAAGCCGGCCGCCACCCCGAAGATCGCCCCGCTCGCCCCGACCACCGGGTTGGACTCGAACAGCACATAGCCCACCGATGCCGCCAGGCCGCAAGCCAGGTAGAACAGCAGGTAGGTCACGTGCCCGAGCTTGTTGTTCAGGGCGTTGCCGAACACCCAGAGGAACACCATGTTGCCGATCAGGTGCCACCAGTCGGCGTGCATGAACATGCTGCTGAAGAACTGGTACCACCGCGGGCTCTCCGCCCACAGCATCAACTGCTCGTGAAGCACCATGCCGCGGGCGGAGCGGGCGGCAATCTGGCTGATGCCCACGAACACCAGCACGTTCACCGCGATCAGCGCGTAGTTCACCCACGGTGTGCGCCGGACGGGAACGTCAGTGCTGATGGGAAGCAACATGTGGCGGATGCCGACGGCTCAGCCGAGCCGTCTCCTTTGGTGGAATTCCATCGCAGCGGCCGGCTGGGGCGCTACTTCTTCTCCTCGACGAACGGCTCACCGAAGCCGCGTATCTCGATGGTGGGCGAGGCGACTGCGATGTCCTTCCTGGAAATCTTGACCGTAAGGTTAACGGCCTCCTTGCTCTTGATCTCCATGCCCTGATTCACGCTGTCCTGCGCCGAGCCCAGCTGCCGGCCCTTGGCGTCGAACAGTTCCGTCTGAACACGGACGCTGAACAGGCTGTTCGGCCCGTTGTTGGTCACCTTGCAGGTCACCTCATCGCTCTCCGTCGCGCTGCCTTCCTTGTACTCCGCCGACGCGATGTCCACCGGCCGCGAGTTTGGGACGGCATACTGCGGTTTGAGCGCCGCAATCTTTGTCTTCTCCAGGTCGGGTGACGCCGGAAACTCGCTCAGTTCCGTGGAGAATCGCACCGTCTGGCCGGGCAGGATCAGCCCGACGGGAACATCCAGGGACTTTACCTCGCCGCCGGCGCCCTTCCACAGGGCGCCGTCCTTGTCCACGAGCCACAACCTGACCACAGCCGAAACGAGAATCTTGTCCTCCGCCGACGTCAGCCGCCCCATCAGGTGCTGGCCTCCGCCGACCTCCACGATCGCCACGTCCCGCACTTCGAGCTTGGCCTTGGGCCCCGCGGCCCAGGGGTGCGCGGCGTCCGCGGCCTCGGGGCTCGGCGCGGGCGTCTCGCCCGGTGCCGGAGTCGTCTTGGGAACGTCGTCGAAGTTGATGTGCGAGCGTTTCGGCGTCGCGCCTGGCGCGGGACTCGATTCGGGCTCCATGGACGCCGGCGTCGGGCGGTCGCGTTTGGCCGACCGGCCGCCGAGCGTCTCGCCCGGGGCCTCGATGCGGGTGACGCTGCCGGCGCCGAAGTGCCTGTAGAGAAAGAACACGCCGAACCCGCAGATCGCCAGCATGAAGATCACGCCCATGACGACCAGCACGGCGGCAGTCTGTTTCTGCTGGCGGACCGCCGCTCGCTGAGCGCGGCTGGGAAACCGAACGACCGGCTCGAAGCCGAGCGGGTCTTCCGGCGGCGCGGGCGGAGGCGGAGGCGCGGCATAGGGGCTGGGCGGCGGATACTTCGGCGGCGGGGCAGCCGGCGGCGGGGCGGCGGCCGGCGGCCGTGCATGGACTGGCGCTGCCGGCCGTGCCGGTACTGGCACCGGCGGCGGAACGAAGTCCGACTCCGGCACCGGCGCCGACTCCATCGAAATACCAATGAATGGATTAACACCGGCTGACAGGTCGGCAGCCGATAAGGTTGGGATCGCCTTCGCTCGCCGCGCCGGAGGCTTGGCGGGCGGGTCTGGGGCGACGGGGCTCTTCAGCCGAAACTCCGCCTGGCACCCGGGGCAGCGGATATGCGAGGTCGCCACCGTCACCGGTATGCCCCCTCCGCAGCCTGGGCATTTCAACAGACGCATGCCTGGACCCTCACAACCGGTGCCGGAGTTCGCCGCCCGCAGCCTATTATAGTGTGGCGCGGTTCGCACACAATGCGCGATCGCGGATCGGCGCATTGACTTTCGGCCGCGTTCGTGGCAGGCTTGGCTGATCGAACCGAGCCGCCCAGGAAAAGGAGAAACCGTGGACGTACTCAACGCGATCATGAATCGACGCAGCGTTCGGGCGTATTCCCCCAAGCCGATCCCCGCGGACGTGATGGAGCGGATGCGGAAGGTGCTGCGGGCCGCGCCGTCGGCCTGCAACAACCAGCCGTGGCACTTCATCTTTGTCACCGACGCCGAACTGAAGAAGCAGGTGGCCAAGGCGGCCCGCGACCAGATGTGGATCGCCGACGCCCCAGCCATCGTGGTCGCGTGCGGGTATCCGGACAAGGCCTACAAGAAGATGGGCGGCTACGGCAACAGCGTGGACATCGACCTGGCCATCGCCCTGGACGAACTGATGCTCGCCGCCGCCAGCGAAGGGCTGGGCACCTGCTGGATCGGGGCGTTCGCCGAATCGATCGTCAAGCCGCTGCTGGGCCTGCCGGCCGAGGTGAAGATCGTGGCGATGGCCCCGCTGGGCTACCCCAAGACAGCCGACTTGATCCGCCCGCTGGACGAACTGCGTCGCAAGAGCTACGCGGAACTGTTCAGCGAGAACCGCTTCGGCAACCCGGGGAAATGAAGGCGGTCTATCCGCAGATTACGCCGATTGACACAGATTTCAAAGACAAAGACTCGAACACGAAGGGGCACGAACAGGCAGGAAGATGGATTTGAAGTCTGCGCGAGCCCGCGAAATCTGTGGATAGACAAGAAGCCCGGCGATGGTTCGCCGGGCTTCTCGTGTTTTCATTCCGAATTCCGAAATCCGCAATCCGCAATCGCTCAC
>JAQTVL010000066.1 GCA_028706835.1 Phycisphaerae bacterium
CCGATTTTGAAAATCTCGAAGATTTTCTTGGGGTCGATTCTGGGTAAAGCGCGCACAAATACAGGATTGCCCACAAAGGGCCGCGAAGAGGAATCAACCGCCGATGAACGCCGACGAACGCCGATAATCGAGGAGAGTCCACAATTTAGAAGAAGTCAGCATTCAGAATCAGGACAAAGGCCTCGGCTCCTCATGTCCATTCTGAATTCTGTCTCCTGAATTCCGACTTCTTGTTCATCGGCGTTCGTCGGCGGTTATCGGCGGTTAACTCTCCTCGCCCTCTTCGTCGTCTGTAACCGCGGCGCTGGACCGCCCCCCCGCGTTGGTTTGGCGTACGTCCCCACCTCGGCGTTCCGCCCCGACGTCGGCTGTCGCTTGCCTCTTCGCAGCGAAGCGTGGTCCGCTTTTGTGCGCGCTTTTGACGAAAAATCTTTCGCCTGTAACCGACAGCAAGGAACCCGCACGGACAGTATGCGGTAGTAAGGGACTGTATGTCGCTTCTGAACGGCACCGGGGGCTGGCGACGTTATTCCCCGCGCGAGGGCGCGGCCAACGGCGATGCTGCCGCGCTGGCCGGTTCCGGTTCGCCGAGTTCCGAGCGGAACAACAGCACGAACACCAGGCCCGTGACCAAGGCGATGGCGGCTTGGGTGTACCAGATGCCGATGTACATGTTCGGCGAACCCGCACCCTTGAACCAGTCCTCCAATGCCCCGTTCAGCCAGCCGCCGATGACCGGGCCGAGGCCCAGGATGAAGATCGCGTAGAGCGTCTGGGCGGAGTGGCGGATGTCCCTGGGGGCGATGCGGTCGATGTAGATGAATGTGCCGGCGAAGAAGCACGCATAGCAGAAGCCGTGCAGGAACTGGCTGGCGACGATGAGGGCCGGCGGCAGGTGGACCGTGCCGAAGACGGCGTATCTGGCGAAGTAGGCGATCGCGCCAATGAAGATCACGCGGCGGAAGCCCAGACGGGTCAGCAGCACTCCCAGCATCGCCATCACGATGATCTCGAAGAGCTGCCCGATGCTCATGGCCGGGGTGATGTAGCTGTCCGGCAGGCCTATGGCTGACAGGAACGGCGCGGTCTGCATGAAGTATATCTGGTGGATGACGCTGATCGGCAGGCTGGCCAGCACGATCAGCAACACGCTCCGCTTGCGGAGCAGGCGGAAGGCTTTGGCGAACGCGAGCGGCTCGACGCCCTCTTTCCGCGGCGGGGTGTCGGGCAGCAGGAGGCAGTAACCGGCGTAGAGGAACGACAGGACGCCGGCGAACTTGAGCGCGTTGACCAGGTGATGGGTGACGAACGGAATCTCGTTGCTGACGTAGAACGGCGGCAGCCACTGGAGCTGAATCTTCGACTGGAGCCAGAAGACGGGGAAGATGAACCCGACGAGAATCCAGCCGATGGTGCCCCAGACGCGGACGAGCGGGAACTCTCTTTCCTGGTCGCGCATGTGGGCGAAGGCAATCGAGTTGCTCAGTGCGAGTGTGGGCATGTAGACGATGGAGTAGACGATCGACAGCACCAGCCAGGCGGAGTAGCTGTCCTGGTAGGCGGTGTACCACTTGACGGCGCCGCCGATGAGCAGCAGAGCGGCCAGGGCTTTCTGGGCGGAGAAGTAGCGGTCGGCCACCTGGCCCGCGATGAACGGGGCGCAGATCGCACCGATGGAGCCGGCCAGGCCGAGGATCCAGCCGACCATCGAGCCGGTGAAGCCGAGGCCGCCCCGGCCGGTGATGCAGAACTTCGGATACGCGGAGGCCATTCGCTCGCAGTTGGCGGAGAAGACCGCGGCAGAGTCCATGGAACTCGTCGCCGCGCTTCGGTCGTCCGCGAGGGTCTTCCGCAAGGCGGCGATCAACTCCGCCGGCTTTTCGACTTTGCCGGCCTTGGCGGCCGTTGCGATCATCTCGCGGGCGGCGGGCGTCAGGAGTTCCCAGATTCGCTTGCCGGGCGAGAGTGCGTCGGCCTGCGACTGCGCGAAGATATCCTTCGATAGCCCGCCCAGGTCCGTGAACTCAATCTCCACCTTCGGGGCCATGAGGTATCGCGCGGCGATGGGCAGCCACGCGCCCCAGACGGCGTACTGGAGCAGCATCATCACGCTCAGGCGGAACAGGACGCTGAATCGGCGGGACGATTTCGTGCCGGTCGGCAGGTCGGAACCCACGGCGGTCTCCTTCGAGGGTGCAATTTTCGCTACAAAATATCGGCCGGGCCGCGGGAAGGAAAGGCAAAAACTCGTTGCGGTGCGGGGTGCGCATCGCGGCGTGCATCAGGTATAATGCCGGGATAATCGCGGTCGCGGGTCTCCTGGAGCCACGGAGAGACAACCGAACTTGTTGCTTCGATCCAATCCAAGACGCACCGTCTTGCTCGCCATCGCCCTTGCGGCGGCGGCTGTTGTGGCTGGCTGCCCGCAAACTCGGGAGCAGCCGCAAGCCACGATCCAGGTCGGCGAGAATCCGGTCCGCGTGCCCGCGCAGCCGGAGACGGTTGCGCCTTCGCCCACGGAACCGGGCCGGCCCGCGGCTGGCCGGCCGACGGCTGGGCCGATGACCGTCACCTCGCTCGGGCGGGTGTCGCCGATGGTGCCGCTGTGGGATGCGGGCAACCAGCGGATCAACCTGGCTGGCTGCGGGCGGGAGGTGGTGGCGTTCCAGTTCAGCCTCGCGCCGCCGCCGGGCGGGCTGAGCGGGGTCAAAGTGTCGCTGACGGACCTGGAGCTGGTCGCCCCACGCGGCGCGAACAAGATTCGCCGCCAGACGATCGAGGTCTTTCGCGTGCTGCCGACGCGCGTCGTCAAACTGCCGGCCTGGCACCAGCTTTACGAGACCACGGCCGTCAATCGCGCCAGCGGCGACTTCCCCGACGTGCTCATCCCCTCGGACAACACGCAGTTCGGCCAGCCATGGAACGTGCCGGCCAACGACAAGCTGTCGCTGTGGCTGGATGTGCCGGTCCCAGCCGACCTGACGCCGGGCGCCTACGAAGGCCGGGTGACGATCACGGCTGACAACGCCGCCACGACCGGGTTCAGCGTTCGCCTGGACGTGCTGCCGATTAACCTGCCGCCGGACGCGTCGCTGACGATGCTCGCGCCGCTGGATGTGAAGCAGATGCTGGCCAGCGAGCTCGGCCGGGCGGAACTGTCGGACGCTTATGTGCTGGGCGAGGCGAAGGCGTTCGCGGCGAAGCGGCTGGCGCAGTGGGTCGAGCTCGGGCGGCAGCATGGGGTGCAGTTCATCGCGGCCGACCTGGCGCCGGTGTTCAAACGCGACCTGGCCGGCAAGGTCGAGGTCGACTGGTCCGGCTACGACCAGGTGGTCGGCCCGCACCTGGCGGGCGCGGCGATCTGGCTGGCGCCATTCCGACTGGACTATCCGGACCCGGCGCTGTATGGCGGGCTGAAAGCCGCCCCGTATCGCGACGTGGCCGAGCAATACCTGCGGTCGGTCGGCACGCACGGCAAGTCGAAGAAGTGGCCGAAGGCGATCGCCTGGGTTCACCGCGACCGCCCGCGGGAATCGACGCTGCCGTATGGCCTGTCGCACTGGCGCGACTGGCTGACCGAGCAGCGAAAGCAGGAATCCATGACGCTGGGCGAACTGGTGTTCCGCGTCGAAATGGATTTCGGCTACATGGACATGCTGCCATGGCCGCTGCGGAAGTTGGGCGGCGCGGATGCAGTCGAGCCGACAACCCGCCCGGCGGTCGGAGGGCTTTCGGTTTCGCGGCAGGTGCCGCCGCACGTGACTGTCTATTGCCCGCCGGCGCAGTTCCTCGACCCGGCCGGCATGCCGGCGGTGCTCGCGGAGGGCGTGAAGATATGGCTGGGCCAGGGCGAGCCGCCGTGGCGGCCGTCGACGGAAGTGTTTGCCCACCCGGAGCAGATCGAAACGCTGGCGTATGCGGCCCACCGCTACGGCCTGTCCACGATCTGGCTGGGCCCGACTCAGACCTGGCCGGCCAAGTCGCCGCTGGTCGCGCCGGTGGCGGCGTCGGAGGCGAACTTCCTGTTCTACTCCGGGCACTGGTTCGAGCAGGACCGTCCGGTGGCCAGCGTACGGCTGAAGCATCTTCGCCAGGCGGCGCAGGACGCGGCCTACCTGCGGCTGCTGAACGAACTGCGCCGCCGCACGCAGGCGGATGCCATCGCCGGCGCGGTGTGCAAGTATGCGCTGGCGGAGGCGTCGGCGGGAGAGTCAGGCCTGGGCGGGGCGATCGGCTGGGTGCAGGACCCGGCGCTGTTCGCTGACGCCCGCATCATGCTCCGCCAGGAGTTGCTGGTGGCCACCAACCGCGCCGGCAAGCCCGAGGCGGCAGCCTCCCGCGCCCGATTCCTCTGGCTGAACATGCACGAGCGGACCGGCTGGATTCGGCTCCAGCCGCTGCCCGGCCAACTCGTCGATCAGCTCGATAACTTCGGCGTGCCGAACGGCACGCTGCGAAGCGTGTTCCGCCTGGTGCCGTACATCGACCGGGCCGCTGCCAACCCGACAGTGCCCGGCGAACCGATCGCGCAGATGCGCTGGCCGACGCTTGGGTTCGCGACGCTGCCGGCTACTTGGAAGGCAACGCGGTTCAATGTGCCGGTCGAGGGCCAGCCGCCGGGGCCGGCGACGGTCGTTTCGCTGTCCGCTGACGGCACGGAACTGCCGATCGATCCCCAGACGGCTCGCGTGTCGATGCCGCTAACGCTCAAAGGCGACGTGGGCGCGGAGCCGGTGGCGCTGACGGGCGCGGTGCCCGTTCTGCCCGCGCATCCGTTCCGCCAGCCGCCGACGATCGACGGCAGGCTGGACGAGTGGCCGACGGGCAACTGGTTCAGGGCGTCCGGGTTCCATCGGCTGGCGATGGCCGAGCCGATCAGCCTGTTCGCCCAGCCGGCGCCGCCGCCGGTCGACACGTGGTTCATGGCGGCCCACGACGACCAGAGCCTTTACCTGGCGATCGCGTGCCTGGGGCAGAAGCCGAGCGAAGTTACATCGCGCTACACGAACAACATCCAATTCGATCGTGGCCTGATCGTCGGCGAGGACGCGGTCGAGGTTGTGCTCGATCCGACTGGCGGCCGGCTGGACCGCCAGCAGCTATTGCACCTAGCGGTCAAGCCGACCGGCGTGACGCTTGGGTGGCGCGGCATGGCCGGGGCCGACAACATCGGCCCGCCGCAGGCCTGGGGCCGCACCGTCCGCACAGCCGTCAGCCCGCAGCCGACGTATTGGCTGGTGGAGATCGCGATTCCGCGGGCGGAACTCGGCCTGACGAATGCACAGGGGTTGTGGCGGATCAACGTGGCGCGACACCTGGCGGCGTTGGGCGAGCATAGTGCCTGGGCATCGCCCTCGCCGCTGCTCGGCGAGCCGGAATCGCTGGGCAACCTGCTGCTTCGCCGCCCGCCGCTGCCGAAACGGGAGGTGGAAGTCGTGCCGCCCGTGCCGATCGGGGATTAGAATCTGATGACCACCTCGTTCGTCATCCAGCACCATGTCGGCCTGGGCGCGGACCATTACGACCTGATGCTCGAGCGGGATGGGGTGCTGTGGACGTGGCAGCTTGAGCGCATTCCCGCGCCGGAGGCCGAGCCCGCGCCGGCCATCCGCATCGCCGACCACCGGATGTCTTACCTGACCTACGAAGGTCCGATCAGCCGGGACCGCGGGCGTTGCCGAATCGTTGCGCGGGGCGAAGTGAACTGGGTGATCGTGGAGCCACGACGAATCCTCGTCGAGTTGGCGGGGGACGAGATCGCGGGCCGATTCGAACTGACGCTGTCCGCCGGGGAAGATGATCGCTGGCAAATCCGCGGGGCGAGGTAACTCGCCTCGCGTCACCACCCGAAGTCGCGCTCGTCGTCGAGGATCTGCTGCCAGATGCGGTCGATGGCGGTCTGGATCGCGGGCGATGAGATCGCCCTGCGGGCCTTGAGGTACTGCTCGGCGGAGCGGCCCATCCATCGCAACTCCTGCTCGGCCATCGAACGGACCAGCGGGTCCGGATCGAGCAGCTTGGTCGACTGGCATATCGGGCGCATGCCCGGCCGAAACTTCACTTCCTCGGTTGCGGTCTTCAACTTGCCGTCGGCGCCGAAGGCAAGCTTGACCGTTGCGAAGCCGGCGTCGTTAAACCTCACCCTGGGTCCCGGCCCCGGGCCGATGCCCGCGGCGGCCCGGCCCTGGGCGGTCCAGCCGGCGTCCGTCTTGGCGGCCTTGAGGCTCGCAGCCTCGATGGGGAACGCGGCGTGGTCTTGAATCGTCTGCGCGAGCGACAGCCAGGCCTGCACGGCCAGCGTCGCGGCGGCCTCGGCCTGCACGACCGGCAGGTTCTTGCGGAAGAAGTCTTCGAGGGCCTTGGCGTCAGCAATGTGCGTCACGTTCGACTTGCGGTCGATGGCGAAGAGGCAGCGGTCGGGCCAACTCGACTGCGGCTCATCGATGCGTGCTACCGGGCTGTAGCCCTTGAAGACGGAACACCACGTGAAATCGGGGAACGCCTCGGCCGCGGCGGGGGCGCTTAGCGACTGCGGTTGGCCGGGCAAGGGCGCTACTTTCGGCTCGCGGGACTCGACCCACTTTGTGAGCACTTCCGGCGGGTTGAAGCCGAAGTCGATCCGCGTGATCGCGCGGTCGAGCACGCCAATGCGAGTCTCCGCCAGCCGGTGGACGCGGTCCTCGCGCGGCGACATGTCAACCGTCGTGCCCTGGCCGTTGGGCATCGCGTAGCGGTTGGTGGTCAACTCGTCATCGCCGACGATCTTATCGCCCATCGCCCGGGCCTGGCGCATGGCGGGGAGGAACTCCTTGCCCTTGCTCGCCAGCGACGTTTCGATGGTAGCGGTCTCGAACACCGGAGGCTGAATCTTGCGAAGTTCGCTAAGGACTGTCCCAAGCGGCCCGGAGGGTTGCGAGGTGGCTGGGGGCTCGGCGGCCCAGGCCGGCGAGGCGATCAGAAGAAACGCGGCGGTCGAGAGTGCTGCGAGGGCGAGAGTCCGATTCATGTGGGTCTCCGGGTTAGAATCTCAACAAGGCGTTTCAGGATTCGACGCGCGGGTGTGGGAAAAGTTCCCTTGAATCCACCATGCAGTATGCCTTGCGAAGCAGCGCGAGGAACTCCGGGTTGTCCTTGGCGGTGCGCACAGGCGACGGGACGTCCGCGGCCCAGGCCAAGCCGGTGGCCGGCGCCAGCTCGGCGACACGCTCACGGAGACGGGCGAGGACCTCGGCGGCCTTGTCGTCCGCCAGCCGGCCGCCGCGAAGGGCTGCCGGGCCGAGTTCGTACGCTGGCTTAACCAGGGTGATCACGCACCCGCCGGGGGCGAGGGCGCGAGCGGCTGCCGGCAGGATGAGTTCCTGTTTCGTCCATGCGACGTCGATGGTAACGAGCTGGACCGGTTCGGGAAGCTGTGCGTGCAGGGCGTTGGTCCGCTCCATGACGACGACGCGCGGGTCTTTGCGGAGGCGGTAGTCCAGCGCGCCGTAGCCGGTGTCGATCGCGTAGACGCGGACGGCGCCGCGCTTCAGCAGGCAGTCGACGAACCCGCCGACGTTGCAGCCGAAATCCGCGCAGGCCCAGCCGGCAGGGGAGATCGCGAAGGCATCAAGCGCGGCGGCGAGCTTGTCGCCGCCGCGGGAGACGAATTCGGATTTCGGGCCGGAGGTCATCTGGCATCAATAACCAAAGCTGCCGGCGGAGTTCATCCACCGGCAGCGGACGCACGACGGGTCTGTGGACGCGCATCGCGAACTCGCGTCCGCGCCGGCGCGAGCCCGCGAGCTACTTGGCCTTGTTGACGCGCTTGGCCAGCCGGGACTTCAAACGGGCGGCCTTGCGCTTGTGGATCGTGCCGGTGGCGGCGATCTTGTCGACGACACGCGACGCGACCTTCAACTGGGCGGCGGCGTCGGCCTTGTTGCCGGCATCCAGGGCCGCATCGAGCCTGCGGACCTCGGACTTGATGCGGGTCTTGCGGCCGCGATTGCGGTCGCGACGCTTCTCGTTCTGACGAATCCGTTTCCGTGCGGAGACTGAATGTGCCACGTATCCTGTCCTCTCTAGTAGATGGCTTGACGCCTGTGTCTAGTTGCTGGCGGCCGGCGGCTCGCCCGGCTGGGCATTCGCCGCGTTTGGCGGATCGTCCCGCCGACGCAGCTTCTGAATCCGCTGCCGCGTGTCACGATAGTTGAAATCCCACTGCACGACCTGGGAGTAGGCAGCGTCGGCCTCGGCCAGCCGGCCCATCTGTTCCAGGGCTCGCCCCAGATTGTAGTGCAGTTCCTTGGCGGTGTCGCTGGCGGCGATCTCGACCACGCCGATCGCCCGGCGATAGGTCTGGACGGCCTCGCTGAAATAGCCCAGGCTGAAGAACGACTGCCCGAGCAGGTTCATCGCCCGCACGCGGGTCTTCGGATCGCTTTCCGCCTGCTGGAGGATCGGGATGGCCTGGTCGTACTTGGCGTTATCGAACAGCCGGCGGCCATACTCGAACTTGAGCGTCAGGTCGGTCGGGTAGTTGGCGACGCGCTCGGCGTATTCCTGCTCGCCGAAGTTGCGGGCGTCGCGGATGACCTGCTGGGCGGCCTTCTTCAGTTCGGCATTCTCCGGGTCCGCCTGGAGGGCCGCGATCGCCGCCGACGCCTTGCGGTGAAATTGCCGCATGCGAATATCGCCCTGACGCTCGTGGAACCGGTAGCTGTGGGTGGCCTCGTAGGCCTGGCCCAGCAGCCGGATCGCCTCGTTCTCTTCGTCCTCGCGGCCCCGCTTGCACAGCAGGTCGGTCAGGAGATAGAGCTTGCCGGGCTGGAGGGGATTGTCGGCCCACATTTTCCGGGCGTCGCCGATCTGGCGATCCATGATCGCGTCCTGGTTGACGACGTTCTGGTCCTGCTGCTGCTCCATCTGCTTCTTGGCGTTGTTCAGCGAGCCCTTGAAGTCCTTGGCGGTCTCGTAGTTGCCTTTCTGGAGCGTCTGCATCGCCGACAGGTTCTTCAGCCGCGTGACCAGCGGGCCGTCGTTCGGCCTCAGCCGGCAGGCGAGCTGGCAGGCGACGATGGCGTCGTTGTAGTCTTCGACCTTCTCGAGCGCGTCCATCGCCATGAGGTACCGCTCGACGGCCGGCTTGTTGCTGTCGCGGTTGGCCTCGATCAGCAGCACGCCGATCCAGCGGGCGGTCTGGCGGGCGTCGACCTTGATGGCCGCCTGGAGTACCGCTTCCATCGCGCGGAGGTTGCCGGGGTCCTTGGCCAGCAGGTAGGCCGCCCAACTCAGCTTCTCGTTCGGCTCGGACGCCCTGCGGGCGGCGGCCTGGTCGCGCATGCCGATGCCTTTGCCGCCGTTCAGCTTGCGTTTCATGCCGACGTCGCGGAGCGGCTTGTGCCCGGCCTCGAGGGCGTCGGGGTCCCACTTGATGCCGTCGCGGTAGAGTTCCATCGCGTAGTCGAAGTTGTTGGTTATCGCAACTTCGGCGGCGCGCTCGAAGAACCGTTTCGCCGTCTCGGGCTGTGGAGTGAAGCCCTGATCGTCTGTCTGTCCGTTCGTGCTGGCCATTCCGTGCGATTGTCCCTGGCAAAGACCCGATAGCCGACAAACCACTTAGGATAATCGGCTGGTGGAAACTGTCAACACCGATTACTGCCTCGACGCGCCCATCATACCGCATGAGGCGTGTATGCGTCTACCCGCGCGTCGTGAGGATTTCGGGGATAGCAGGTTCCCAAACAGCGCCGGGTTACATAGAATCCCTACAGTATGAAGATTGTCTTCTTTGGCTCCGATGACTTCGCGCTGCCCACGCTGGACGCCCTGGTGCGTTCGGCCGGCGGGCACAGTGTCGTCGGGATTGTCAGCCAGCCCGATCGCCCGGCCGGGCGCGGGCGACACCTTCACCCAACGCCGGTGTCGCTGTTCGCCCGCGAGCACGCGATCCCGCTGATGTGTCCGACGAGCGTGAACAAGGATGAGCCGAAGGCGATGCTGGCCCAGTGGGGCGGCGATATCGGCGTGGTGATCGCATTCGGGCAGAAGATCGGCAACGACGTGCTGGCGATGTTCCGCCACGGCTGCGTGAACCTGCACGCCTCGCTGCTGCCGAAGTACCGCGGCGCCGCCCCGGTTGTCCGGGCGATCCTCAGCGGCGACAGCGTCACCGGGGTGACGATCTTCCGCCTGGTCGAGCGCATGGACGCCGGGCCGATGGCCTTCCAGGCGCCGACGGCCATCGAGCCGGCCGAGACCGCGGGCGAGCTTCGGGAGCGGCTGGCCCAGATGGGGCCGGCCGCCATGATCCACACGCTCGACCTGATCGAGCACGGCCGGGCCCAGTTCGTCTTCCAGGACGACCTGCTGGCCAGCCCGGCGCCAAAGCTGGCCAAGGCCGACGGCATTCTTGATTGGAACCAGTCGGCGATCGTGATCGCCAACCGCATCCGCGGGCTGTATCCCTGGCCGGGGGTGCATGCGAGGTTCTTGCCTGCCAGTCGGGCCGGCCGGGCCGAGGAGGTCGTCCTCGCGCGGGCTGTACCCGAGGCCGTGTCGGCCCGATCGCAGGCGGGCGCCGAGGTGGGCGTGCTTCGCGAGGACATGCTCGTCTCGGCAGGGCTGGGCGCGGTCCGGTTGATCGAGGTCAAGCCCGCGGGCAGCCGGCTGATGAGCTTTACCGACTTCGTGAATGGCCGGCGGGTTCGCCCCGGCGACCGGTTCATTGCGCCGCAACTTCCCTCTTTGCCGCTAGGCAGGCATGCATGAGTTCAACCGACGGTACGCCCGAGGACGCCCAGCCGATTCCGCCGGATGAGATCGCCCCGCCGACCCGGCGTGGGCCTGCGGACGCCCGCGAACTGGCGGCTGAGTTGCTTGCCCGGTCCCGCGCCACGGGTCCGTTCATCGCGGACCTGTTCGACGAGATGGCCGAGGCCAGCGGCCTGGAGCCGCGGGACCGCCATTTGGCGCACGAATTGGCGACCGGCGTGGTGCGGCACCGCCGAACGCTGGACTGCGTGCTGAACGCCTTCTGTCGGCGCCCGTTGGTCAAGAGCCCGCCGCCGCTGCGAATCCTCGCTCGGCTGGGCGCGTATCAACTGCTCTTCCTCGACCGCATCCCCGACCACGCAGCGGTCGATCGCACCGTCGAGTTGTCCAAGAAATGGGCCCGGACGCGGATCAAGAAGCATCCGGCGTCGATCGCGAGTTTCATAAACGGGCTGCTGCGGGCCGTGGCCACAGGCCGGCAGGTGATCGAATTGGCGGCGGGCTGTAGCCGGCGCCGGGTGATCGAGCGACCGACGGCGAACGGGTTCGCGTTGATCGACCGCGATGTGTTCGCCGACCCGAAGGAGTCGCCGGGCGAGTATCTGGCGGACGCGTACTCGTTCGACTCCTGGGTGGCGGGCCGGTGGGTGGAGCGGTTCGGCCTGGACGACGCCCGCCGCTTGGCGCGCGCCCAGAACCGCCGGCCCGGCCTGACGCTCCGCGTGAATACGCTGCGGATCGACGTGGCGAACGTGCAGCAGATGCTCGAAGGCGACGGCGTGCGGACCGTGCCGGTGCGTCCTGGGCTGACGCTGCTGCGGGTGCTTGAGGGGGAACCGCTGTCGAGCAAGGCGATGATGATGGGCCTGATCCAGCCGCAGGACCCGTGGGCGGCCAGCGTGGCGGCCAAGCTGGACGTCAAGGCGGGCATGACGGTGCTGGACCGCTGCGCGGCGCCGGGGACCAAGACCAACCAGTTGGTCGAGTTGATGGGGGACAAGGGGCTGATCGTCGCCGTGGATGACAACCCCCACGGCCTGGAGCGCGTGCTGACCGGCTCGCGGCGGATGGGCGGCCACATCGTCCGCGCCGTGGCTGCCGCGGACATGCCGGCGGAAATGCTCAAGATCGGCCCGGTCGATCGCGCCCTGGTCGACGTGCCGTGCTCGAACAGCGGTGTGCTGGCCCGGCGCCCGGAGGCGCGGTGGCGGCTGGGCGCGGAGTCGATGGCC
>JAQTVL010000619.1 GCA_028706835.1 Phycisphaerae bacterium
CTGCTGGCGATCGGCAACCAGAGCCGCAGCTATCGCATCCAGACCCGCCTGCAACTCAAGCAGTACAAGGAGGCCACCGGCGACCTGCTCGAACTGATCGCCGCCTCGCCCAAGCAGGCGGAGCCCCTCACCGACGAGGTGTTGTCGGTCTACGAGAAGGAATACAAGCAGCTTCTGGCGGACGGCAACGCCTCTCGCGCCCGCGAACGGGCCGAGCAGGCCGAGCAGTTCGCCGGGGCGCTGACCAACCAGGCGGAGGCCAAGGGCAGCCTGCCGCCCGAAGCCCTGACCGAATTGAAGATTCGCTGGTCCCGCACGCTGAACTGGAAGGGCGACTTTCAGAAGGCGTTCGACGTCCTCAACCCGCTGTATAAGGCCCGCCCCGACGAGCCCACCGACAAGGAGAAGGCCGACATAAAGGCCTACACCCGCGACCCGGACCTGCTGGTCGAACTGGGCACGGCCTTGCTCGGGCTGAAGCGATTCGGGGAGGCCCGCCGGGTGTTCGACCCGATGGTCTTCTACCAGACCGAGCTGTTCCCGCCCATGCCCATCCCGCACTGCGAGGTCTGGTGGCGGGCGCTCATCGGGCAGAACGAGTGCTTCCTCGAAACCGGCGAGCAGTTGGCCGGCGCCTACCGCTCGCTGAAGGGCTTCCGCGAGATGACGGAGATCGAGGCCGCCAACCAGGACCCCAGCGTGAAGGACAGCCCGAAGCTCCCGCCGTGGCTGCTCGGGCGCTACCAGGACGTGCTCAACCGCCTGGAGGAGAAGGAAGACGTCAAGAAGGCGATCGACAAGGTATCTTCGCGGCCGGACCACGCGAAGGCGGCGCCGGTGGTTGTCAACGCCGGCAACAACGTTCGGTACATCGTGACGCTGGTGCTCGCCTGCGCCGGCGGGTTGGGGCTGTTCCTCGTGATCGGCATCATCCGGGGCAAGCAGGCGAAGAAGAACCGGGTCATCATCCGCAAACGCAAGTTCTGACCGTCCGCCCGGACACGGCGGTCTCGAGGGATCGCTATGCCAAACCTGTCTGGCCGACCTGACGCCGCTGTCATCCTGACCGCGCTGCTGTTCGCGCTCATCCTCGCCGCGCCGCCGGCGGCCGCGGACGACCTGCCCGCCCTCGCGTCCGAGCCGACCACGGCGCCGGATGCAGCCGCCGAGGCCGTCGCCGCCAGCCAGCAGGACCTGCTCGACGGCGTGGTCGACGGCGAGCCGCTGACGCGGCACCTCGCCGCGTGCGAACTGCTGATTCAGCGGCTCGATGATTTCCCGCTGTCGATGACCCGGCCGGTCACCTACAGCCAACTGATGCAGGACCCGGACGGCCTGCGCGGCGCTCCGGTCCGCATGATGTTGCGCGTCTTCAACCCCGATCCGGTCCGCGACAAGATGGCCTTCCCATCCAAGGTCCGCGAGATGTACCAGTACACCGGCATTGCCGAGGAGGGCCGCAGGCAGCGCGGCATTGTGCTGCTCAGCACATTCCCGCGGCCGAAGATGGTCAAGAACGACTCGTTCGAGGTGGTCGGCTATCTCTTCAAGGTCGCCCGGTTCAGCCGGAGCGGCGAGGCCGGCACGGTCGACTCCCCCGTCCTGGTCGTCTACCAGTACAACCCGGCCGTCATCGCCGCTGCCAGGCCCACCGGGCCCAGCGCCGGCAAGACGATCGCCTACGTCGCGTCGGCCTTGTTGCTGCTGATGGTCTGGATGCTGATTCGCCGGAAGTTGTCGGCTGGTTCTGCGGCGTCGCGGATGCCGCAGTATCGCCCAATGCGGTACGACATGACGCCGGAGGAGGTCGAGCGGACGAAACTGGTGCTGCCGCCGGACCCGCCGCCCCCGCCGTCGCCGAACGAGCGGCGTTGAGTCGGTCGTGCATTGCGGTTATTCTGATATTCGGCCAGGTATGAGTTGATGGACCGGGTGCCATGCCTGCGACGGTTGTTTGGTCGCAGGCATGTCTGGCGTGGGCTCGCATGGCTGGCCCGCCGTCCGAAACAACCGGACGGCGGGCCAGCCATGGCACCCATCAAACAGCGACTGGCGATGCACTGAATTCTGTCTTCTGAATTCTGAATTCTTCTGTTCCACCACGTCCCGCACCACGCGGAGAGGAGCGATCATGGAGCTTGAGGGACCTGCGGAATTCAAGTTGTCTCTGGGCGCGAAGATCGCGATCTTCGGCACGGTAGGCCTGGCGATTGTCGTTGCGGCCGTCATAGTCGTCTACAACGTCATGTTTCCGACGCTGAGGTTTCCGGCACCGAGCGGGAAGTTCAAGGCTGAGCGGATCGGGATGTTCGCCAACGCCGACTACACCAAGGTCGTCGACGCCGCCAAGGACACCCCCGGCGACGGGGCGGACGACATTCTGGCCCTCATGACGCGGTACAAGCAGAAGCAAGCGGAGATTGCCAACAACCGCCGCAGCGGCGGGAGCACGGAGCGGGACGTGACGGAGCAACTGACGATCCTGGTTGAGCAGGGAAAGGACGTGGATGTCGGCGCGTCCGTGCCGCTCCCGGTGGCGGCCGAGTTGCTCAGCGCCGCAGACAAGAAGGACTTCACGTCGGCGAAGTTGATGGATGTGAAAGAGATTGAGTGGCGGGACCCGCCGGAGATCACGGCTTTCGAGTGCATCAGCATGGCCGGCAGCGTGGAGGCGATGATTGCGTCCAAACGTGGCGACGCGGCGAAAGCGGAGAGCATCTATCGGGCGATCATCCTGGTGGGGCGGCGGCTGAGGGATTCAGGGGAGCGAGTCTGGGTTCAGCAACTCGGGCTGGACATGCAGTTGCAGGCGACCACGGGGCTGCGGGAGTTGTGGGGAGAGAAGTCGCCGGAGAAGGACAATGCGGCGAAAGACTACGCTAACGCCGTCTACAAGACGCGTATCACATTCAGCAACAACTTCGCGATGGACCGGACGCTGAACAAGTGGGACGTCGGCGACTTGGTGATGATCGCCCGGGATCACCCCGAGCGAGCC
>JAQTVL010000620.1 GCA_028706835.1 Phycisphaerae bacterium
AAGACAGCCGTGTGGCGACAGGCCGACGCCGCCATGCGGGCGATCAGTGGCGATTGGCCGATGCCCGAGCCGGATGCGTCCGCCGCACCGATTCCGCCCGGCTCGCCGCAGGATCGCGAGGACCGTCAGTCGCTGGGCAAGACGTGGGGCGACTGGTGGAACACGAACTCGACGCCGACGGATGGCTTGCCCCAGGTGCGCGTGGAGTTGACGTGGAACACCCCAGCCGCCCGGCCTGCCGGCGTGCAGACGTCCACGCTCGATGCGGCGCTCACAATGCTGTGGGTCCGTCCGACGGGCAGCGTCCACCTCAGCCGATTGCTTGGCCTGGCCCAGTCAGCCGACGCCCCGATCTGGAAGTGGGACCACCGCAATCGCCGGCAATTCGAGCTGCACCTGAACGCGATCCAGGCCGACGCCGCCCGGGCCATCGCCGCCGGCGTCCTCGACGCTGAGACATCCACCACCTGGGCGATCGATCGCCCCGTCGGCCTGCCGTCGAACTGGCATGGCCGGCTGAGCGTGCTTTCCCCGTTCGGCCAACCCAAGACGGTCGAACTGACCGAGGCCGGCGCCCCCGGCGCCGTCCGCCCGCCCCCCGCCGCCGCCGACGCGATGAGCGACCTGCTCAACGTGATGAACAATCCGTAAGAAGAAGTGCCGAATGCGGCAATAGCATTTGTAGGACACCCGCCCTCGGGTGTCCTACAAAACAAGACGCCCTCCCTCGACACCCGCCGCCCCCGCGTTACAATCCTTGCATGATCCGAGCGCTTCTGCTCTTGCTTCCAGTGCTCTGTCAGCCATCATTTGATGGATCGGGTGCCATGCCTGCGACGGCTGTTCTGTCGCAGGCATGTTGTGCGCCAGAAGACATGCCTGCAAAAGAACGCAGGCATGGCACCCATCAATTCAGCCTTGCCCCATCTCTAGTAGAGCGTCACAGTCCGTTTGATGGGTGCCATGGCTGGAACGCCGTCCGGTTGTTTGGGACGGCGGGCCAGCCATGCCCGCCGTGGGCAGACATGCCTGCGACAAAACAGCCGTCGCAGGCATGGCACCCGACCCATCAATCGGAGCGTGACGGTCCACTGGCCCCGGTTACGCTGCTGGCCGATAGCCCCACGACCCAAGGCGGCGATGAGCCGAAGCTCGGCACAATTTCCGGCCGGCTCGCCCCGGCCGACAAGGTCAAGTCGATCCGCTGCTTCGACCGCGCAGCCAACATGACCTATCCCGTCCGCTGGGACGCGGCCGCCGGCGCGTTCTCCGTGGCTGACCTCGTGCCGGAAAAACGTTACGACCTCGAAGTGACGGCTGCCGATGGCCGGCGGTTCATCGGCGTCGATCTGTCCTACGAGGAGGACGCGCTGATTCGCCTGGCCCGCGAGCAGATCGGCGAGACCGAGCCGCCGGCGGCGATTACCGATGACGACCGCAGGCAGATCAACGACATCGTCACGAAAATCGACATGTTCGAGAACGAGCGGCGAATCGTTCACCTCCGCGGCGACCATTCGCGGGCGGCCGCGCTGGTCGAACTGCGGCTTACCACGCCGTTCTACAAGGACAAGGGCGAGCAGACCCGCCGGATCGAGGTCTGGTGCTTCAAGTTCCAGCACGGCGGCTGGGAGAAGCTCGCCAACGCCGAACGGGTGCTGTCCCGCGTGCGGGCCGGGCGGGCCGAGATCGAAAAGCAGATCGCGTCGCAGGTCTACCTGCCCGAGCTCGGCGGCATCCTGGTCGACACGTCGAACCTGTCGCCGAAGCTGGACGTGACGCTGCCGGGTTTCCCCCCGGCGGCCTCGAGGGCGAACGAGTAACCTCCTCCAACTGACCGTTTTGTGGAGGGATCAACACGGATTACACGGATTTCACTGATGTAAATAATTTCGAAAGAGCGCGTCATGCGTATGAGATGGCATCTTCCTGCGTGAAGCGCCGAACGACAAATGGATTTTACGAAAGTGGTTGCGGTGAGTTTCATGATTCATTCTCTCATATAGACGTATCCGTGTAATCCGTGAAATCCGTGTTCATATTCCGGTCAGTTTGAGTAACCTGTCCTCACTTCGTCATCGGGAGGCTCACGTGACCACCGACCCCGCGCCCCAGACCACGCCCGAGACGCCCGCCGCCCCTCCCACCCCAAAGCGGTGGAACCGCGTTACGTGGGCCGTGGTCGTCGCAATGCTCGTTCTCTGGGGCCTGGCACTGATCTTCCACAAGACGATCCGCGTGAACTTCTGGGCCTGGCGCCTGACCGGCCAGCCGACGCCCGAGGCCCGCGAACGCTACGTCGCCAGCCTGATTGCCTACGGCGACCGCTCGCAATCGCCGGCACTTCGGCTGACGCGGAACTCGAAGGCTGCGGCGCGGGAGGCCGGTGTGGAAGTGCTGCTGGGGCTGGTCCAGCAGCAGCAGGAGTCCCGGACCCGAAAGTTCATGGAGGCCTACAAGTCTGCGAAGATGGATCGCGACACGCTGAAGAGGATGCTGGCCGAGGTCCGTCGACCGCTGGACGTCGATCCCGTCGTCGCCCAGCGATTGCGGGAACTGCTCGACGATCCGGACGACCTGGTTCGCCGCCAGGCGATCGACGCCGTGATTGTGTCCCGCGACGCGATGGCTGCGCCCAGGCTCGAATCGTTGGCCATCACGGGCGGCGGAGGGGAGGGGCGTTTCTTGCCTGAGGTGACGCGAAGCCTGGACGATCTGCTGCCTGACCCCGAAGCGGTCAAGGCCATGGCAAGGGTACTTGCCGGTGCGAAGACAGCCGACGTTCGGGCCCAGGCAGCCGAGTGCCTGCGGACGCGGCGGTCGAAGGCGGCGCTGAACGCCCTGGTGGCAGCGCTGGCCGACCTGGCCCCGGTCGCCGAGGAGCCGGACTCCAAGATCGACAATCCGAAAGTGCGGGCGCTCATTCAGCGGCAGATGGCGGCCGAAGGCCGGGCTCCGGTGACGCAACCCGCAACCCAGCCGGACCCG
>JAQTVL010000621.1 GCA_028706835.1 Phycisphaerae bacterium
TTTGTGACCACCAGATTCTGCATCAGGCCGGCGATCTCCTCACGCGTGACGACCGTGTCGCCCACCAGCTTGCCGACGATCCAGCCGACCCAATACCCGAGCGCCGGCGGAACCGAGACGATCGGCCGCCGCTTACCGATGATCTCGCCGATCATCCGCACCAGTTCGCGGTACGTGAACGTTTCAGGACCGATCGCGTCGATGGTGCGACTGCCGGCTGCGGCGCCTCCCTCGACCGCCAGTTTCGCCAGGTCATCGACGTAGATCGGCTGCAACCGGCACCGGCCGTCGCCGAACACGCCGAACACGGGCAGTCGCCGCAGCATCCAGGCGATGTTGTTGATCAGAATGTCTTCCTTGCCGAACAGCACCGTAGGACGGAGGATCACATGCGGGATGCCGGTCTCACGCAACGCCCGTTCGAGCACCGCTTTGCCGCGGAAGTACTCCAGCGGTGAGTCCTCCGACGGGTTCGTGATGCTCACGTGCACGATGCGTGGGACCCCGGCCTGCCGGGCCGCGTGAAACAGCCGGCGCGTGTTCTCCACCGCTTCGCTGTGAGTGAATGTGCGGTGATTGAACCGCACCCAGTAGGTGTTGTACAGGACCGCCGCGCCGCGCAGCGATTCGGTGAGCCGCTCGGGGGCGTCGAAATGATAGGGCACCGCTTCCACTCGCCCCTGGAACGGGTTCGCACGGTTCACGGAGTTGGTCAGTGTCCGCACCCGATGGCCCCGTTCCAGCAACCGCTGGGCGATGTACCGTCCCGAGTAGCCGAAAGCTCCCGTCACGACGTGCAGTTGCGGTTCGGTCATGGGGCTAGCACCAAACGGTTTTTTGGGCAGTTGGCATTAACTTTGAACTGCCTTGCACTTATACTTCCGGGGCACGGAATGCGACAGCCAAGGAGGCGTTGTCATGGCCACGGAAGGTCAGACGTTCGATCAGTGGTTGCGTGGAGCGAGGGTTGATCCGGAACGGTTGAGCGATCAACAACGGTCCGTCCTTCAGGCGGCGTTTGAGTTTCTCCGGCGGAGCAAGGGGGATTATTCCAGTTCTCGGATCGCCAGCCACTTCTTGCTTCATTGTGGTGTGGGATTGGAGGTAACCCAGGTGGCACGTCTGGTCGGCATCAGCAGTCGCTCAGCGTTTCGCCATCGAAAACTCTCCGCAAAGCAAGTTGGCCAGCAGATACATCACCACTTCAGCGGTCGCCCGTACGGAAAACTCTTGCCTCGGCATGCCGGTTCGATCGCGGAGTTTCTCTTTACCCATCCCGAGGCCACGCGTGACGAACTGCTCGATTTCATCGGGCGGACTTGGAAGTTCCGGGTCTCCAAAGTGGCCCTGTGGGAGTTCCTCAAGAAGTTCGGCCTCGACCGCGGCTCCCTGGAGGAGACCCGGCAAGCGGCCGCCCACGAGGAGAAGCCACGCGTGCTGCCCCAGGCGCTTGAAGCCCCGGCGTCGGGCGGCCTGGTGCCGTTGGTGCCGGACAAATTTTTTTTGGCCGCACCCAGTACGCGGGCGCCTTTCTGCTGTGGCCCCAAGTGCTCTCGTGGCTCGACACGGCCCGCGATTGCTTCACCGACGACTACGGTTCGCTCCAGCGCGGCTTCTTGAGCAGCGTGTTCGCGCTCCTGGTGGGGCTCGAGCGTGTCTTTCACCTGGATCAGATGCAGGACCGGGGGTTTGCGTTGTTGACGGGCGACGCGCGTCGGTGTCCGTCGCGATACGAGGTCGGTGCTTGGCGGCGGCATGTCCTGTGGAACGAAGTGGACCGTTTTTGCCATCGCACGAGTCCTTGGGATCTGCTGCATCAGCGCGACTTGGTGATGAGCTTTGACGAACACGGGATTCCACGGTGGACCAAGAAATTCGTGATCCCCAAGGGCTACCTGACCACCCGCAACAAATTCATGCGTTGCGAGAAACTGTACATGGGCTACGAGGTGAACCTGCGACGTTTCGCCACCATCAAGGCCACGCCCGGCAATATCGAACTCCGCGATGTCGCCAGTCTGCTGACCCGCCGCGTGCTTCGCCACGGCCAACCGGCGTCGCTGCACGCCCTGTTTGACGCCGGTGCCGGCAAGAGCGATGCGGACGTGCGGGCCCTGCTGGACCTGGCCGAGGCGACGGAGAACCTGGAGGTCACCTTGCGGGCCTGTCGTTATCCGAGCCGCGTCGGGCGATGGAAGAGCCTGCCGGCCGACGCGTTTACGAGCTATGAGGAGCCGGGCGTCTGTATGGGGGCTCGGCCCAAAGAGATCCGCGTCGCGGAGACACGCACGGTGCTCAAGGACGAAACCCCCGAACAGGCCGTGCGCACGATCGTCTGCCGACAGGTCATCCGTGGGCCGAAGAAAGACCGTTGGCACCCGCTGTACACCAGCGACGACGCGGAAGCGCGTGAGGTGCTGGACACGTTTCGCCTGCGGCAACATCACGAACAAGGCTATCGCGTGGAGGTCCATGACGAGTTTCTGAATGCCGTTCCCTGCGGCTATGACAAGGACAGTCCTGATCGCCATCGGCCCAGGTTCCATCGAGGCCCCCCACAACTGATCGGATGGCTGGCATGTCTGGTCTATAATGCGTGTGCAGCGTTCCTCGAACAGTTGTCGCCCGCTCTTGCCGGCACCTTCGTCAGCACGGTACGTCGCACATTCTTCAACCGCACAGGAAATCTCTACTGCACGCCGAACGCCTTGATCGTTTACTTGGAGGAATTCCGCGAGCAGGATCTGCTCGTCGACTACATCGATCGATTCAACGCCGCGCAACACCGCGTTCCTTGGCTGGAGAATCGACAACTCATTCTCTCGCTTTCCCCGCATGCCGCACGAGCCGGACCGTGACGTCGCTTTGTTAACGTCCCACCCCCAAAAAACCGTTTGGTGCTAGCTCTACCTCTACTTATCGTGGCCTAGTTGAGTTGGACGGTTCAGACGGCGACGGCGACGGGATGCCAGACGTGCTGGACGCCTA
>JAQTVL010000067.1 GCA_028706835.1 Phycisphaerae bacterium
CATTGATCGCCTGGGCGACGTCGGCGGCCTGCGCGATCTTCAGCGTGAATACTTTCGTCTGCGGCACGGAGGCGTTGTCCGCATCCATCTTCTCGATCAGTTTGCCGACCCGTTCCAGGTCGGGGCCGGCGGCCTTCGCCAGCACGCTGTTGCTCGACGCATCCGCGGCGATCCACACCGTCTGCTGCTGGCCGGCGGCAGGCCGGTACATCTGGTTCAGCGCCGCGCTGATCATCGACGCATCGGCGTTCTTCAGCGGATAGACCTTCATGTCGCTGTCCAGCGGGCCGATCTGATCGAGGTCCTTGATCAGCTTCTCGATCTCGTCCATCTCCGACGGCGCCGCCCGAACCAGTACGCTATTCGTCCGCGGGTCAGCCGCCACAACGAGGCCTATGTCCATCGCTCGAGCGGGGCGGCCCTGCTGCCGTCCGCCCGGCTGCTGCCCGGCCTGGCGGCGGTTGACGAACAGGGTCTGGAACATCGGAGCAAGCTGCTCCGCCTTCGCGTTGGCCAACTGAATTCGCTTGACCGAGCCCGCCGGAACGACCGGCGCCTTGTCCAGTTCGTCGAGAACCGCCTTGACCAGCGTCAGGCCTTCCGGCGGGGCCGCCACAACGACGGTGTTCGCCGCCTGGTTCGCGGTGATCGTCATTCGGCCGGCGTTGATCAGCTTGACCACTTCGCCTTCGTTGCCGCCGCCACGCTTGGCGATCTGGATGATCTGCTCGCGCAGCGCCTCGAGTTCCTTGGCCGTCTCCGTGCCCCCGCCGCCGCTGCTCAGCCGGAACAGGGCCTTCAGGTTCCGCTCGGCCTCGGTCGCATCGATGTTCTGGAGCGCGAATATCTGCACCTCCAGCACCGAGCCCTTGAGCTCGACGTCCATCGCCCGCACCACCGGCTCGATGATCGCGAAATCGTTCGCGCTGGCCTTCACGATGATCGCGTTGGTCCGCAAATCCGGCACCACGACGATCCGCCGCGACAAACGCTGTTGTTGCTGCATCTGCTGCTGGATCATCTGCTGTTGCTGCATCATTTGCTGCTGCTGAATCTGCTGCGGCGTGAGTTGCCCCGACGCATCGCTGTTGGCGCCGCCGGTGCGGCCGCCGCCGGTGCGACCACCCCGACCGCCGGTGTTGCCGCCCTGTTGAGGCTGCTGCGGCTGCTGAGGGATTTGCACCTGCGGCTGGCCGGCCGCGTTGGTCGTGCGCCCATTGAACAGCCGTTCGAGAATATCCGCCATCGAGTCCGGCGGGCAGGCGGAAAGCTTGTAGACGCGGAACTCGTAGTCCGGGCCGGCGGTGGATTCCGCCAGCGAGTCAATCAGGTCCTGGATCGCCCGGACCTGGGCGCCGGTACCCTGCACGATCAGCGAGTTGGTCGTTTGGTCGACGAAGATCGTCGGGGGCGTGGTGCTCTCCGGCCGCGTGGTCCGGGGCATCCGCACCGCCGTGCCGACGTGGGCGCCGCCGTTTGTCGGCTTCTCAGGCCCGTCCACATCCGGGTTGGGCGGCGGCTGCACATCCGGGTTCGGATGAGGCTGAGGTTGAGGTTGCGGGTCCGTTTGTCCGAGCATCATCGCCGCGATGCCGCGGCAGAACGGCCGCATCAGGCCATAGCCGCCCACACCCGACGCATCGGAGCGAACGTTCCCCTCCGGCCGGCTGGTCGCGCCGCGCGATCGCGAACCGCGAGTCGGCGGGTTGGGCGCCTGCGTGCCCGGTTGGATCGACGGCAGCGGCTGGGCCTGCGACAGGTCCTTGATGACGATGCCAGCACTGGTGCTGCCAGACTGGAACTGCACGACCTTCACCGGCGTGCCCTCGACCTGCTGGTGCAGCGAGCGAATGGCCTCAGCCATGCGGGTCGCCGACGCTTCCTTGCCCAGCGGGATGACGGTCGTAACGATGCCGCCCTCGTCGCTCGTCGCGCCCTTGCACAGCTCGCTGACGAGCGAATCGACGTACAGATACTGCTCTTGCGTGCCGGTGAAGATCACCGACTCGGTGATCGGATCGGGCGTCAGCGTCGGGCCGTGCTTGCCGAACTTGGCTTCGACCTGCGGCTTGATCTTATCGACGATGTCGCTCGGCTTGCCCGACAGGACCGGAATGAAGTGCATCGTGACCGGGTCGGCTGGCGCGGCATCGAGCTGCTTGATCACCTTCGATACCGTCTCGAAGTGCGTCGGCGTCGTCACAACGACCAGCCGCGAGCCGGCGGTGTCGGCTGAAACCTTCAGCGGCGGACCACCGCCCTGCCTGCCGAACAGGTCGGTCAGCATCGTAATCATATCCGACGGATACATGTTGTTCAGCTTGACGAAGAACACCTGCGTGGCATTCGGATTGGCTTTGTCCAGATCGGCGACCAGCTTCTCGACCGCGGCGACTTCGGCCGCCGGGCCGGTCACGATCAGGCTGTTGGTGCCCGTGTCCGGAGTGACGCGCGCGCCCGAGCCCGCGACGACTGGGCCGGGGTGGCCCCCGCGAGCGCCGCTGATGCCCAGCGACTCGCTGACTGTCTTGGCCATCTGCGCCGCGTCGCCGGTGGTCAGTTTCACGATCTTCAGCGTGACGTTTTCCGTTCGGGCGGCGGTGAGCAACTGGTTGACCGTCTCGAGCTGCTCCGGCGAGCCGACGGCGACGACGCTGGTGCCCATCGGGTCGGCTCCGAGCTTGAGCTGCTCGCCGCCTGCCTTGCTGCCCAGCACGTTCTGAAGCATCGCCACCCACTGCCATGCGTTGCCGTCCGGCGTGGCGAACTGCCGCATCACCGACCGGCCCTTGATGTCCAGCTTCTTGATGACCGGCTCGATCTGGGCATAGGCCTCATCGTCAGCCAGCACGAACAACTGCCCGGTCGCCGGATCGCCGCGGAAGCGAATCTCCGGCTTCTTCATCTGCTTGCGCAGATCGTTGGTCACCGCGAACACGTCGCTCAGCGTCGCCGCCACCGCGTTGGGGTCCGCTGCCTGGAGCACCAGCATGCGAATGTTGGGGGCGCTCACTGCGTCGGGCAGGTCGAAGTCCGCAGCCAGCTTGGCCGCCGACTCCACGTCCTTCGGGCTGCCCGATGCGACGATGAACCGGCCGTCCGGCGAGGCCGCCAGTTTCACCCCCCCGCCCTGGGCAGCCACGACCTGCTCGATCATGCCGACCAACTGCCGGCCATCGGCGTTCTTCAGGGCGATCTGCCGCATCGTGGCCATCGCCTGCGTGCGGGTCTTAAGCTGGTTGAGCATCGCCTCGATGCGAACCAGGTCGTCCTTCCGGGCGGTCACGAATAGCAGGGCTGAGTCCGGCTCGGCCTCGAAGCTCGCCTTCATCCGACCGGCCTGGACGTCCACAGCAAAGGCCCGGGTGAGGGCTTCCTTGGCTGTCTGGGCCTGCTTGCCGGTGGCGCATTCGTAGGTGCGGAGTTCCTGCTGCTCCGTGTCCGGCGTGTCGAGCTTCTCGATCATGAGCGCGATTTCGTTCACGCTCTTCGGGTCGCCCTTGATCATGATCGATCGGCTGGACGGCGCGGGCATGATCTGGATGCCCTGCGGCAGCGACACCTGGCCCGTGCGGGAACTGAACCGTCCGTAGAGCTGCGACACGGTCTGCGAGATCGCGCTCGGGTCGCCCTGCTTGACCGGGACGAACCGGATGCCCATCGGCTTGTCAGCGAGCGCCTTCTCGATCTCGTCCGTCAGCACAGTTATCTGCTTGAACGCGGCATCATCGGCGATCACGTACAGCCGGCCGCTCACCGTGTCCGGCTGGAAGCGGATCTGCGACTGGCCTTCCTTCTGGCGATCGTGGTTGATCTCGCTGAACAGGCTGGTCAGCGTCGTCGCGACCTGGGCCGGGTCCGCGTTGTCAAGCACGATCGCGCGGAACGGCTGCGCGTTGCTCTGGCCGGCTGGGACGTCGAGCTGCTTGATCGTCGCGTCGACGAGTGCGAGCGTCTCCTTCGTGCCCCAGGCGATGATCGAGTTGGTGCGTTCATCCTGCGTGACGCGCAGATCGTCCCCGGCCCCCTTGCCCGTCGGGCGCGTGCCGATCACGCCAGAGATCAGGCTGAGCATCTGGGCGGCCGGGCCGTGCTCCACCTTGAACTGGGCCATCGACGCCTTCGGAGCCAGCGCCCCCATGACCTCCTTCAGCTTCGCCTCGATCGTCGGAACGTCCTGCGGGCGGGTCGACACGAAAATCGTCGCCGTCGGCTCATCCACATTGAACGTCGCCACGATCTCGTTCGCGGCGAGCTTGTCGGCCAGGTGCTTCTTGAGCGATTCGACCGTCTGGAGCGCCTGCTGGCCGCTGCCGGCCTGGTAGGTGCGCGTCTCGGTGGCCTTGACGTCCGCGGTCGCGCCGCGCACGTCCAGGCGTTTGATCAGGTCTTTCACCTGCTGCATCACGGTGGGCGTGGCGTCGACGATGAGCACCTGCCGCGAATCGTCTGCGATGGTCTTCAACGAGCCGCCCTGCCGCGACGACCGCCCGCTGCGGCCGCTGCCATAGGAGCCGCCCGAGCCGAACAATTGCTGCACGGCCTTCTCGATATCCGTCGGCTTCTGGAAGTTCAGCCGGATGATCTCGTTGACCGGCTTCTCGTTCGGGGCGATCTTCTCGAGGTCGTCGATGAGCGCCTTGATCTGCGGCCACTGCGTGTCCGTGCACGACACCAGCATCGCGCTGCCGTCGCTGGAGCAGTCGATAATCGGTTTCGGGTCGCTCAGCTTGCCGCTGGCCACCAGGTGCGCCTGGATATGCTGGTTGGCTTCGTTCGCGTCGACCGCGATGAGTTCGACGATGCGGATCGTCTTGGCGAGCGGATCCTCCGGCTTGGTCGTCGTCCCGGCCTTCGGGTCGATCTTGGCGATCAACTGCATCGCCTTGTCCATCATCACCGTCGAGTTGCTCTGGAGCATCAGCGTGTTGTGACGCGGGTCCTCGGCGATGTCCAGCCGCAACTCCCGTTGCGACGGCACGAACTGCCGCAAGGCGCTGGCCACCTGGTTCGCCTGGGCATCGCCCAACCGAACGATCCTGAACTGCTCTTCCGTGTCCTGCCTCACCTTCTCCATATCATCGATCAGCTTGACGATGTCGGTCATCCGGGCCGTGGTGGCCGTGACGATCAACCTGCGGAACTGCGGGTCGACGGTGATGCGGATCTCGGCGGTCGCGGAGTAGGACCGCTTCATCGAGTCCTGGCGCTGATCGTTCAGGCCGCTGAATGCGTTGCGGATCACGTCGGCGGCGCGGTTCACGTCGACGCGCTCCAGCGTGAATATCTTCGTCTCCATGTCCATCTTCGGGATGCCGGCCACGTCGAGCCGCTCGATGATCGAACTGATCAGCTTCAGGTCGTCCGTCGGGGCGAGCACGAGGAGCGAATTCGTCCGCCGGTCCGCCACCACCGGGCCGGGCATTTTGCGCTCGATGATGGTCTTCGGCCCTTCGGGCGTGTTCTCGGTGCGCGTGATCGGCGTGCCGATGAGCTGCTGGATCATCTGGAGCATCTCGTCGGGGCCGATGTTCTTCATCGCGAACACGTTCAGCTCGACCGCCGGCCGGGTCGTCGAACTCGGGCCGGCCATCACCAGGCTCAGCAGGTTCTGCGCGTTGCGGATGTTCACCGCCGTGTCGGTGAGGACCAGGTTGCCTTCGCCCATCGCGGTGGCCGCGCCGAACGTCGAAAGCAGCGGCTTGATCTGCATCGCGGTCATGCTCGCGCCCCGGCCGACCGGCATGATCACCGTGACGATCTCGCTCGGCTGGACCTTGCCCGCCGGCAGCGTGCCCTGGTAGACCGGCAGCGGAGTGCTCTTCACCTGGTCCACGGGCAGCAGCACCATGTGGTCGGATTCGATCTTCAGGTAAAGTCCGCGAGTGATCAGGATCGTGTTCAGCACGCCGAGCGCTTCGGGCACCGTGTAGGCCTTGGGGCTATAGAACGTTACCGTTCCCTGCACATCCATGGGCTTGCTGCCCAGGATCGACAGGCCGGTGATTCGGCTGAAGAACTCCAGCACGTTCGCCAGCGGCTCATTCGCGAAGACGAACCGGATGCCGGTCGGCGGCTGGGCGGCGGGAGTTGTCGCGGGGGTCCGCGGCGTGACAGCCACCGGCGGGGCGGCCGGCTGAGTGGTTGCCGCGCCGGCGATCGGCTGGGTGACCGGAACCTCGGCAACACCGCCCGGCTGGGTCGCGGGCGCCGCCGACTGCGCGTCGGGCTGGGTCGACGGGACGGCCTCGAGCACGAACGGCCCGACGGGCGTGCCCGCGCTCGCTACTCGCGTAACGGGCTGGCCCTGCTCCAGCACGAACGGGCCGACGCGCGTGCCGGTCAGCACCTCCGGCGGCACCCCGATGCCCGAGCGGATCGAACCGGTCGCGCGAGCGTCCGGGCGAACCTCCGGGCGCGTGTCCGGCGTCGCTGTCGCGCCGCTGATCTTCGTCGGGTCGACCACCGGCGTCGGCGCGCCCGTCACGTCGTCCACCTTGCGATACTTCAGCTTCCCATCGGCGTCGATGTACTTCTCCCACCGCGCCTGGGCCGGCAGAATGGCAAGGCTGACGAACAGCCCAACCAGGCACAGGCCGATCAGCCTTCGCTTGAGGTCGTTTCCAGTTGCACGCATGTTGCGACTCCCGCATTAGGAGGCCCATGGATGGCAATCCGTGGGCCTTGCCCCGCCAGGGGAACTACGGTTTCATTTCGTCCGGCAGCACCACTCGCACCACCGGGCGGTAATCGTCCTGAAGCACCCGATCGCCCACCGTCACGCCCCGGCGGGCCTCCACCACATACACCTTGCCGCCCACGTCCAGCAGCACGCAGCCGGCCTGGACGTCAATCGACTTGATCGTGCCGTCCGCCAGCGCGTCGCCCACCTTCAGCGAAGAAGTTCCGCCGGTCGAGCTGTCAGCCACCGTTGCATAGTATGGATTCTTCGCATCGGTGGACTGGTACACCCCGGTCACGCTCAGGTTCCGCCACGTCGGCGCCGGCGGCGGAGGCGGGGGCGGCGGGTCCGACCGGGTCGTCACCGGACGCACCGGAGGCGGATCGGTGCGAACGATCTGCCGCTCGTACCGCGTGAACATCGTCCTGCCCAGCAGCGAGGCGTATTCCGAACTTGCCAGCGGCGCCGGCTGGGTTGTCGCCTTCGACGCGTCCGATACCGTGTAGGTCATCCTTATGCTATTCGCCGTCGGCTGGTCCAACTTCACCGCCGGCTGGTCCAGCCACCGCGCCGTGTAGTCGGCCGTCATGTCAAACCCGTACTGGCCCCGCGTAATGCTGATCTTCTCGATCCGGCCGAGGCGCTGGTTTCGGCTGAGTTCATAGATCGCCCGGAGCACGGCATCGAACGAGCCGCGGCCCTGCAACTTCGCCATCGCCGTCGCTGTCGAACCCGAACCGACGGGGAGCTGCGCCGACGCCATCACCACGCCGCCCACCTGACGCAGGCCCGAACGGGTTTCCATCAGCCGCAGCAACTGACGGTTCATCTCATCATTCATCCGGCCGCGGTCCGCCGAGTAGGTTCGCGAGCCAAGCTCCGCCCACTCTCGCTTGAAGAGCGGCAGCCTTTCCTTGTCCGCGATCCGCTGGCGGATGTCCTGCTCGGCCTTGGCTTGGGAACGGAACTGCTTCGCCCACGGCTGCACGGACGTCAGGTACACGACCCAGCCGAGCGCGTAGACGCCGAGTATCCCGATCACGGCCACCGCAATCTTCTTCTCGCGCTTCTGCACGTTGAATCCCTGGACGTCACTTGCCCGAGCCCGCCGGGCACTCGATCACCACGTCGAACGTGTACACGAACCTCGGATTGCCGGACCGCGTGTTGTCCGGCACCGGCGGCTTCGGCGCCGGGTCGATCACGACCGGCTTGGCGTAGATGGCCCGCAGCCGCTCGCGGATATCCACCACCGTGTCCGCCCGCTCGCCCGCGCCGAACAGATGGATTCGCCACCCGCCGCCGGAGATCATCTCGCCGGTCAGCTTGTCGACCACTGCCTGCTCGTGCAGCGGCGTGCGGCCCTGCCACGAGGCCATCCACATGTCGTTGATCCGCCGGAACTCATCCATCCATTGCGGCGCCGATCGTTCGTAGTGCTTCACGTCGTTGACGACCTTGCCGAACGCCGTCACCTTGTCGGCATCGGTCTTCAGCAAGGCGGCCCGTTTCTGGGCCGGCTCGTTGCGAGCCTCCGCAACCGCCAGGAGCGCGACATTCCCCGCCACCAGCACCGCCGCCGCGCCCAGCGCCCCGATGACCGCCAGCCGGCGATGCTGCTGCCGACGCGCCACCAAGTCCACCGGGCGGCGCGGGTGCAGGAAGTCGAACCCCGGCGACGCCGTCTTCACCTCGCCGAGCACCAGCCCCAGCGCCGCGGAGAAATCCCCCGCTCCGCGCGAGTGCTCAGCCGGCAGCGAAATCCCCCGGCTCGGCTCGAGCAGCCAGCCGCGGACGTCCAGCCGCTGGCCCAGCCGCTCGGCGATCGACGGCGCCAGCCATTCCGGCGCCGCGACGATCGTGCCGTCGAGTTCCAGGTCCGGCACCGCGGCCCGCGCCGCCTGCACCGAGCGAATCACTTCCAGCGTCAGCCGGTTGAGGAACTCCGTCGGATCATCGCGCTCCGCCAGCGCGACCGAGGCCGATCGGCTGAACACCAGCCCGCCGCCGCGAATGATATCGATCTCCGTCAGCTCAGGCCCGACGTTCACCAGCAGCAGTCGCCGGCTGACGTCTTGCGGCGCGCACGCCCGCACGGTCTGGAGGTTGCTGAAACACCGCAGGCCAAGCCGGACCAGCCCGAGCCCAGCCGCAACCGCCACCTGCTGGAAGTAGCAGATCACATCCCGCCGCGTCGCCGCGACAAGGTATTCGCGCATCACGAGCTGCGCCGCCGGCTGGGCGCCGCCGGCTGAGGGCGCAGCGCCAGGCGACGGCGGCGGCGAGGCGGCGGCCGTCGACGACTCACCGACCAGGCTGAAATCGATCACCGCTTCATCCGCGGCGAACGGCAGGTCTTTCTGCATCTGGAACTGGATCAGCGCCGGGATTTCCAGATCCGGCGCGGCGGCGGGGACCATCAGCGTCTTGAGTACTACCTGGTCGCGGGGGATGGCCATCAGCGTGTGCGACCCGCCGCAGTGATGCTTCGACAGCACCCCCGCCAGCCAGCGTCCGAACGCCGTCGCGTCTTCGATCTTCACTGCCTCGGGCAGCGACTCCTGGAACATCCGCCGCACCGACGCCCCGGCCCCGCCCAGACGCGCCGCGACCGCCCGCAGTTGGCGGTGGTCAAAGTCCAGCGCCAGAATGTCTTTGCTGAATAACGCCATAGCACTCACTGATACAACGTCGCCATGCGACCCGTCTTGCGTTCATCCGACCGAAGTGTGCGTCAGGCGCCAATGACGACGCCTTTGCCTGCCCGCCTGCTTTCGCAGTGCAACACTACCGTCGCGTCGTCGCCTCGCCCGGCTCGCCGTCCAGCTTGTAGGCTGGGCCTAGGCCGGTCAGGTCGCGGCAATATATCGTTCGCGGCTTGCCCGTGCTCAGGTCGAGCACCGCTTCCATCCGGTGGAACAGGCCCAGGCTCTTCGAATAGCCGACCGACTCGACACGTATCTGCCGCCCGCGGCCGCACAACTTCGGGCTCAACTCGCGGAATCGCTCCTCGCTCAGCACGCCCTTGGTGACAAGCCAGGCGTGTGTCAATTGATCTTCCGGGGCGAGATCGGCCTGCTGGCTGACCGCGTTATCCGCCTCTTCGGCATTGAACCCGATTGCATCGAGCACAACGCGCGAGGCCGCCGCCGGGTTGACCTTGCCCATGCTCAGCGACGATCGGGAGCAGGTGAGTTCTTCCAGCGCGAGCTGGAGTTCGCCCAGTTTCAGGGGCGACTCGAGTTGCCGCTGGTTGCTGCCACCGCCCGTGCCACCTGTGCCGCCACCATTCCACGGTGTCCCGCCACCACCGCTGGTCTTACCGCCGCCGGTGTTGCTACCGCCTGTGTTACCACCTGTGTTACCACCTGTGTTGCCACCGCCTGTGTTGTTGCCGCCGCGGTTGCCGCGATTGCCCCGGTTACCCCGATTGCCGCGACCGGTGTTGCCGGTCCCGCTCGCCCCGCTAGTGTCGCCGCCGGCTGTCGGGTCCACCGCCTGCGCCAGCCGAATCCGCGGCATCATCATCAAATCCGGCGGCATCGGCTGAAGCAGATTGAGTGCCGGCCCAAACGGGCTGCCACCCGAGTTCCCGCCGGGGGTGCGCGGAGTGATCTTCGGTTGCTGACCGGCTGGGGGCTGCGTGCCGGGGCCGTTGCCCGCCGGGGGCTGGACCCCGCCGCCGCGCGGCCGCCGCCCGGTACCGCCGGTACCGCCAGTGCCACCCGTGCCCCCTCCACTAGCACCGCCGCCGATGGTCCATTTTCCGCCCAGCAGGTTGCCGGGGTCTTCGGGAAGTTCCGGGTGCTCGGGGTTGTTGAATTTCACGCCGGCCTTCCGCGCGTCCCGCACGAACGCCGCCACCTCCTCCGAGAATTTCCGATCGATCATCGCCGTGTAGATGTCGTCCGGGGCACTGGTCGCGATGTTGATCCGGGGACGCAGGTCGTGCGTCTTGTTCGGCTCAGCCGAGCACACCGTCAGGTAGGCCGCCCAGCCCGGGTGCAGCTTGCCGTCAGCAGGGTCCGGCGGAAGCGACTTGTCGCCGTCGTTCTCGTTCGGCTCGAGCAGTCCGTTGCGGTTCATGTCGTTGCCGTAGAGCAACTGCTCCGTCACGCCTTTGACCAGCAGCAGTTCCTCGACCGACTCGAACGGGCCGTTCTTGGCGCTGTAGGGGTGGGCGAGCGACTGGTAGTAGTCGTTTTCCGCGCCGCCGTCGCGGGTGTCGCTGTCCGCGTCCCGCCAATCGAGGATGGCGGCTGCGATCTGAGGCGACATGTCCGGCAAGGCCAGCAGCGCGGTTATGGCCTGCTCCTCGGTCAATTGGCCGGGCCGCGTGCCCACGTCGGTGATCGCATTCAAGTTCAACTTGCCAGCCTCGTCGGTCAGGCCGTAAGCGGGCGTCGTGTCGCTGGTCATATCGTCGCGCATGAGCGAGAACTGCCAGTCGCCGGCGCCGCTGGCGTCGCGCGTGCCGGCGTTGGCGATCACCGAGATGCCGTGGAACTTTTCCGCGTTGTTCGACAGGTTCGTCTTCGCCTGGTTCGGGTCGAGCAGCATGGCCGACGCATACGCGATGCCCGCCCGGGCCGCCTCCACCGCCTGCGCCGCCTGCCGATCCGCCAGGGCTCCGGTCAGTTGCGAGCGGATGTAGAAGTTCAGGCTCGCCGCCAGCAGCCCGGTCATCAGCACGACCATCAGCACGACGAACAGGATCATGCCGGAGGAATGACCAATGACGAATCGCACGCGCGGACCTTCGGTCCTGCGGCTAAACAACAACGGCCGCGTCTGCACAACGGTTTCGTCATTCGTCATTTGACATTGTTTTGTCATTCGGAATTCGTCATTTAGTTCTTCTGCTGCTTCACCCCGCCGCGGGAAACCAGTTCGCCGGAGGCGAGGTACACCACCGTCTGGTAGCTCCGTGACGGCAACGCTTCCGTCGCGTCGTCGCCAAACAGTTCCTTGAGCCGGTCCTCGATCGTCTTGCCCTCATCCAGGTGCTTGGGCGTCAGCAACGGCGAAAAGCCGATCGTAATCTCCACCGCCAGCGGCGTCGGGCCGGACGCACCCTTCTCGTACGTATCGCTCCACGTCGATCCGTCATAGTAGCGCAGATGAATCCACTGCACCTCCGGGCTGATCGTCTCGGTCACCAGCAGCGGGTCCGGCGGAGCCTCATCAGCCGTCGCCGCAGTGGAGCCGTCGCTCGTATCAT
>JAQTVL010000622.1 GCA_028706835.1 Phycisphaerae bacterium
CCACAACTGTCGCTGCCCGGCCGGGTCAGCGGAAAATGCACCGCGAAATGCGGCGTCAGAGAACCGGCTGGGCGACAGCCGGCGTCGCAGCCATCCGCTGCGAGCACGAACCGCCTGGAGCAGCCGTCGCGGCAGGTTGTCCCAGCCGACCGCCTTGGCCGTCCAGTAGAGCTTGGTCAATGGATTCACAGTTCGCATTATCCGGGCGAATTGATAGCGGCGTCAAGACGAAGAGCCGCATTGTCCGCAGGCGACTACCGTGGGCCAGATACGAAGTTCTTCGGCACCACGGCCGGGCGAGCGGAGCGGCGTCCCGACGATCTGTCAGACGCACTACACGAGATTGTCAGAATGTGGTATTATCGCCTCCGCGGGGGAACATGAACGCCCGGGTTCGGGCCGTGCGACGCTATTGTGGCTGCCACCGGGCGTGCAGGCTGGATACAGGTAGATAATGGCCGAACGTGGGGACGTCAACGTGGTGGTTCGCCCGATGCGGCCGGCTGACGCGCCGTCGGTTGCCCGGCTGCACGTCTCGCAGATTACCGCCGGCTTTCTGTCGACACTTGGGCCACGGGTGCTGACCAGCATCTACCGGGCTCTGCCGCGAACTCGCGCCGGGTTCGCCTTTGTGGCCGAGCGGGATGGCGAGGTCATCGGCTTCATCACGTGCGCAACCCGACTGAAGAAGCTCTATCGCGGTATTCTGTGGCGCAAGGGATGGTTGCTTAGCCTGATGCTGTTGCGATACGTGTTCAACCCCCGCGTGCTTCAGAAGATGCTCCAGACGCTCTTCTATCCGAACAAGGTGGATCGCCCTGATCTGCCGGAGGCCGAGGTGCTCAGCGTGGTCACGGCCCCGCAGGCGCGCGGCTTGGGCATCGCCTCCAGGCTGATGGGCCGGGCGTTCGAGGAGTTCGCCCGCCGAGGCCACACTCACGCCAAGGTCCTCGTTGGCGCCGACCTGGTCCCGGCCAACGCATACTACCGCAAGAACGGATTCCGGCTGGCTGGCACGATACGCCACCACGACCAGCCGGAGAATATTTACGTGATCGACCTGGCTGGAGTTGTTCCTGGGGCTGCCAACGATGCTCGGCGATCCGGCGGCGAGTGATGAATGCGGGGGTGACGATTGTGATTGCCGATGCGCAGGAACAGTCAGCCGGCCGACGAAACGTGACGGGATGGGTCGAGGGTGCCCTGTTGGTCGTCGGCGGGGTGAGCAGATGAAAGCCCATCAGGCTGGGCTGCCGGCACGGGCGGCTCCATGGCTCGCCATCGATGGCTGCTGCGGGAGTAGGAAGCGAATGGCCTATAATACGTTGTGGAGGCCTCCGACATGATCGACGAGACGGAATCCAGCCGGCAGCCAACGAAGTCTGCGGGATCAGCCGTCCGCCTATGGGCGGGCATTGGCGGCTCGGTCGTCGCTCTCGCTGCGGTTGGCGTTTTGGACTACGCCACGGGTTCGAGGGTGTCCGTTCTTTTCTTCTATCTGATTCCCGTCTGGCTGGCGACGCAGTTCCTGGGCCGAGCCGCCGGCATCGCTGTATCCTTTCTCGCGGCCGGCGTTTGGACCGTCTTGGCGCTGGTCGGTCCCGACCCCGTGCGGATCGTGATTTGGAACGGAGGCATGAGGCTCGCATTGTTCATGGCCTTCTCCCTTCTGGCCGATGGATTGATCCGCAGGAGGCACGAACTGGCACGCCTCCGCAGCCATATCAGGTGGATGTAGCCGGATCGGTGATCGGCCGAATGGGTCATCGCCGGTGATGTGTGCGCAACGCGACGAGTAGCCGACGGTCTAGGTGCAAGTTGGATGCTGCGCTATGACAGACACTCCATCCGACACCAAGGGCAAGTCGGTTGCGGGCGACATTGAGTCCCCGCCGCTGCCGCTGAGCCATTGCACCGTTGGAGAGCATTGCCAGGCCCTTCGGCGAATCGCGACGCTGCCGTTCTGGTGGTATCTGGGCAAGAACCGCGTCCTTGGCAACTTCTCGATTCCGTTTCAGGACCGCGAAGGCGGCTGGTGGTACCAGGTCAAACCCGGATTGTGCTGGGCGGCCGACTGCTTCGCCCCGGTCGCCGGCCCGGCGGGCGTGTCGTTCCTGAGAAGTTTCCATGGGTTTCAGCACGTGGTGGCTGAGGAGTCCATGGCGAACTCCCACATGGTGATCAATGCGATCACCGACCTGTCCGCCTACGGCCCGCAGGCGGTCGATAGCAAACGTCGAAATGCGGTTCGCAAGGGGCTGCGAAGCTGCGAGTTGACCGTCGCCAAGGCATACGATCAGCCGACCTTCGACCAGTGCCGCTTGGCGTGGGACGACCTGGTCGAGCGCACCGGCTGGAAGCAAGTCGTCGACAAGACGTCATTCGACGAAAGCTGGCGGAAACTGCTGGAGTGCCCCGGTACGAGCATCATCATAGGGCGCGACAAGGAGTCCGGCGAGGTTGCGGGTTTTCTGGTGACCAAGATAATCGGCGACACGGCCTACGTCGACACGATCGCCAGTCGGACCCAATTGCTCAGGACCAACGTGAACGACGCGGTGATGTATGCTTTCGTCATGAACGCCAAGGCGCTGCCGGGCGTGCGGAAGGCACACTACGCGATCCGATCGTATGTTGAGAAGTTGGAGAAATTCAAGCACGGGCTTGGCTTCGTTCCCGTGTCCTTCCCAGCCCGGACGCGATTGCACTGGCCGACCCGGCTGGGGCTGAAGATGCTCTATCCCGCGTACTACCGGCGAATGCACGGCCTGTTTGAGGAGTGAGCGCCGCGGCCTCCGCAATGGATCGCCCTGTGCGGGCGGAACAGCCGGGCCGCCAGTGTGAACGAGTCATTGTCCGCCGAGTGTCACTATGCGACAGCCCGCATCGGACAGTTCAGAAACGCGAGGCAGCCGAGCAGTCGACCTGCGGGCCAGCTACGTTGAGACAGGCCGATTGCCCGTGGGCAAGATGATCTAT
>JAQTVL010000068.1 GCA_028706835.1 Phycisphaerae bacterium
ACGCCAGTCGTGGGCGACGTTGGCTTTGTCCTTGATGGTCGCCTCGCCGCCGGCGGCCAGGGCGCGGGCCATCGTGTGGTAGTAGTAGAACATGCCTTCGGCGCCGACGCCGGGGTTCTCGGACAGGGTGTAGTTGTTGCGGATCCACTTGCTGGCGGCGACCACCCGCGGGTCGTCCTTCGACAGGCCGCTGTAGAGGAAGCTCTTAAAGCCGGCGTAGGTCATCGAGCCGTAGCTGATGAGCTTGCTCCTTCCGTCGGGGGCGGAGGTGGCGCCGGCTTTGGACTGGGGGCCGCCCTGGACGGGGCTCTGGGCGGGGGTGTAGATGAAGCCGCCGTCGGCGCCGACGCTGAACGTGTCGGCTTTGTTGGACTCCTGGCGGTTCTGCGAGTGCGAGATGAACACCTGGACCTTCTTGAACATCTCGTCGTCTTCCTTGAGGTAGCCGGCGTCCTTGAGGGCCTTCAGCGCGTCCATGGTCGTGTTGGTGTTGGACATATCCGGGCGCTGGCCCCCGCCGTAGCCGAAGCCGCCGTAGCCGACGTTGGCCGGCTTGTCGTCGGGCTTGAGGCCCTCGCCCTCGTCCCACTGGTCGCGGCGGAGGAAGTCCAGGCCGGCCTTGATCTGGGGGTCGAACTTCGCCTTGTAGCCCTTGTTGACGGCGACGAGCATGGACAGGCAGATGGCGGTGTTGTAGTTGGCGAGCTCCTTGGCGGAGAACGAGCCCTTCATCTTCGAGTCGTCGGCGATCTGCTGGGAGACGACGAAGTCGATGGCCTTCTTGAGGGCGGGGCTGTCGGCTGGCTGGCCGGCGTCGACGACGGCCTTGACGACCAGTGCGGTCATGGCGGGGCCATACTTGCCGCCCCAACTGCCGTCGGGCTGCTGGGCGGCGAGGAGGAACTTGGCGCCGGCGTTGAGGGCCTTGTCGGCTTTGGCCTGGACGTCCTTGGCGACGGGGGGCGCGGCGGGGTCGGCGGAGGACTTGGGCTTGTCCTGGCTGGAGGCGCTGCCCGGACCCCAGGCGAGGACGAGTAGGGCGGTAACGAAGAGGCAGACGACGGAGACCTTGGCGAATCGCAACATGGGGGGCGCTCCTGAAACTGGACAAGGGCGGCTGGGGCGATCACGGTCGGCGACAGCCGGGGGCCTGGGGTAACTGATTTTCGTATGACGCACAGTCGTATGCAATGATATGCAAAGCGTGTGCCAGAAGGGAGGAATGGGAAGAATGGGAGGTAGGTGAAGTATGGGGAAGGAGTTACGATTTTGGTGGAAGAGCGACGGTTGGGCGGGAATGCACTGAAGATGGGCTGGAGTCGCACAATTATTGTGCGTCAGAGGGGAGGCCTAGGTCGCGAAGCTTGTTGCGGAGGGTGTTGCGGTGCAGGCCTAGCCAGGCGGCGGCGGCGGTCTGGTTGCCGTCGGTCTCTCGCAAGGCGTGGTCGATGAGGGCACGTTCGAGGAGTTCGATGGCGGCGTCGTAGACGTGGCCGTCGGCTTGGGCGGCGTGGGCGATGATGGCGTCGAGGTAGCGTGCGAAGGGCTCGGCGGGGTCGCCGGCGGGTGCGGCGAGGCGAACGGAGTCGGGGGGGTGGGCCGGGAGTATCGGGCCGCCGGCGGAAACGATCGAGGCGTGGTCGATCGCGTTGCGAAGCTCGCGAACGTTGCCGGGCCAGGCGTAATCGTGGAGGAGTTCGGCGGCCTGGGGGGTAATCGGCGGCGGAGCGGCTGGGGCGGAGCGAAGCGCGAGGAAATGGGCCGCGAGGGGGAGGATGTCGTCGGAACGCAGCGAAAGACTCGGTAACGCGATCTGGATGACGGCCAAGCGGTAAAACAAGTCCGCGCGGAACTGGCCTTGCGCGATCGCGCGGCCGAGGTCGCGATTGGTGGCTGCGAGGATCCGAACGTCCAGCCGAATCGAGCGGACTGAGCCAAGGCGTTCGACAATGTGTTCATCAAGGAATCGCAGCAGTTTAACCTGGGCCGCCAGCGGCAACTCGCCGATTTCATCGAGAAACAGCGTGCCGCCATCGGCCAATTCGAATCGACCGGGCTTGTCTGAGTCCGCTCCGGTGAACGCACCGCGGACATAACCGAACAGCTCGCTTTCGACGAGGTTATCCGGCAATGCGCCGCAGTTGACCGCGACGAACGCATTCCCGGCGCGATTGCTGTGTTCATGGATCGCTCGGGCGACGAGTTCCTTGCCCGTGCCGGTTTCGCCGCGAATCAACACCGCCGCGTCCGACTGCGCCACCTTTCCGATGCGTTTGTATACGTCTTGCATCGCCGCCGAGCTGCCGATCAGCACCGCCCCGCGTTCGCCGCCGGCCGGCAACGTTTGAACCGTTTTCCCCGACGCCGCCCGCGACGCCAGCGATTGCCCCACGATCTCCGCCGCCCGGTCCAGGTCCAGCGGCTTGACGATGTAATCGAACGCCTTCCCCCGAATCGCCCGCGTCACCGTCTCCAGCGTCCCGTACGCCGTCATCACCACCACCACCGCCGCCGGGTCCTCGCGCCGCAGTTCCTCCAGCACCTCCAGCCCGCTGCCGTCGGGCAGCCGCACGTCCAGGAACACGATCTCCGCCCGCCGCTCGCGATACCGCGCCAGCCCCTCCCGCGCCGACGCCGCCACCTCCACCGAATGCCCCCGCGCCTCGAAGTATCGCCGGAACGCGAAGCAGATCGACTCTTCGTCGTCGATCACCAGGATGTGGCACGCCTCGCTCATTGCACGCTCAGTTCGAACCAGAACACGCTCCCGTTCGCGGCCGTATCATACCCGATCCGCCCGCCGTGCCGCGCGATGATCTGCCGGCACACCGCCAGCCCCAGCCCCGTCCCGTCCGGCTTGGTCGTCACGAACGGGTCGAAGATGTCCGCCCCCGCCGGCCCCCGCACGCCCCCGCCGCTGTCCGCCACGCTGAACCGCACCGCGCCGCCGTCCGTCGCCGTCGCCGTCGCGATCGTCATCCGTCCGCCGTGCGGCATCGCCTCCAGCGCGTTGAGCATCAGGTTCAGCATCACCTGCCGCAGGTGGCTCGCGTCGCCGCGCACCGTGTTTCCCGCCTCGAACCGCCGCTCCACCTCCACCTGCCCGTGCCGGCATCGCCCCGCCAGCAGCGCCAGCACGCTCTCCGCCAGTTCCCCCAGGTCCACCGGCTCCATCTTCGCCGCCGCGGGGGCAGCCGCCGCCGGCCCGCCGGAGTTCGCCGCCGTGCTCGACAGGTCCAGCAGTTCCTCCAGATACAGGTCCATCCTGCCGATCTCGCGGATGATCAGTTCCAGGCTCTGGTCCGCGATCCCCGCCCGTTTCAGCTCGTCCGCCAGCACGCGGGCGTTCATCTTGATCCCGCTGAGCGGATTGCGGAGCTCATGCGCCACCGACGCCGCCAACTGCCCCAGCGTCGCCAGCCGAGCCGACCGCGCCAACTGCGTCTGCGCCTCCCCCAACCGCTTAAGCAGCCCCTCAAACGACCGCTCCAACCGCTCAATCTCCGCCGGCCCCTCCTCCCCCTTGACGGGGGAGGTCCCCGCTTCAGCGGGGGGTGGGGGTGCGGCCGCCTCGTTCGCCTCACTCGGCGCTTCCACCGTATCCATTCTCGCCGCCAGCCGCCGCACAGGCCGGGCGATCGTCGTCGATAGCCAGATCGCCACCCCCGTCGCCAGCACGATCGCCACCGCGGTCAGCGCCGCGATCCGCAGCGCCGCCTCCCGCTTCGCCGCGTTCACCTGCGTCTCCGGCACGAGCACGTAGAGCTGCGTTGGCCCCGGAATAGGCCCGCCCCCGCCGCCCGCCCGCGCCAGCCGAGCCGACCCGATCCGATACGACACCCCGTGCAGCGTCACCCGCCGCGCAGGGTTCTTCTGCCCCACCGCCGCCGCCAATTCCGCCTGCTCGTCCGCCGGCAGGCTGGACGCCGCGATGGCTGTCCCTTCGCCCGGCCCAGCCGCCACCTCCGCCCCGAGGATTCTCCCCATCCGCAGCATCAGTTCCGCCGACCGCAGCGGCAGCCGCATTTCCCCCGCCAGCCCCGCCGCATTGCTCGCCGCCTGGTCGATCAGCCGGTATTCGATCGCCGCCCCCGCGACCTGGATCCCCACCCACCCCACCGCCGCCCCGACCCCGACCACCAGCAGGTTCATCGCGACAATCATTCGAGTCCGAATCGAGCGGGCCATGGGGACCTCGAGGCAGTGGCCAGTGGTCAGTGGACAGTGGTCGGTGGTCAGTGGTCAGTGATCGTTCGGACGTTTCTTCGCCTTCTTGCTGTCCACTGACCACTGACCACTGACCACTATCTCTTCTGGAACGTGAACGCCGACGGGCAAAGTTGCGCCAGCCCGCACCCCGCGCAGTTCGGCCGCTGCGACGCGCACACGTTCCGTCCGTGCAGAATCAGCGCGTGCGACAGGTAGATCCAGTCGCCCTTCTCGAACAGCCCCATCAGGTCCGCCTCAGCCTTCACCGGGTCGTCGTTCCCCGTCAGCCCCAGCCGCCTAGCCACCCGCCCGACGTGCGTATCCACCACGACGCCGACCGCCACGTTGAACGCATTTCCGAGCACGACGTTGGCCGTCTTTCGCCCCACGCCGGACAACTCGGTCAGCGCCTCCATCGTGTCCGGCACCCGCCCGGCGTGCCGCGCCACGATGTCGCGGCACGCCGACTGGATGGCCTTCGCCTTGTTGCGATAGAACCCGGTCGAGCGGACATCGTTCATCAGTTCATCGAGGTTGGCGTCGGCCAACGCCTTCGCGTCCGGGTATTTGGCGAACAGGGCAGGGGTGACGAGGTTGACGCGTTTGTCGGTGCATTGAGCCGACAGCACCGTCGCCACCAGCAATTGCAGCGGCGTGGAGTAGTCCAGCGAGCAGTGTGCGTCGGGGTACATCCGCCGCAGCAGCCCGATGATCTTGCGGGCGCGAGCCTTCCGATCGGCATTGGTTTCCCGTGGCATGGGGACCATTATAAGCGAGGAAAGCGACTCAGCCAGAGGGGGTTGTCCGAGGGCAGCAGTGCCACGGAAAACGTGCTGGCCGGACCAGCGCTCCCGGAACCATCAACGACCGCGGAGATGGGCTGAATTACAGACCTGCCGTTTGCAGGCGACCTCGGTCCGATTCTCGGAACGCGGTATCAAGTACGGAGGCCCCCCGGTCAACGGCTAGTGCGCAACTTACTGACTCGCTTCGACGCAGGTTTGGCATTCCCCTTCGCCATTCGTCCCGCGAACGGGCTTGCGAGCCCGTACTTGGGCCCCACCGCGATGCCTGACCGCCGCAAGTCCTCCAATATTTTCAGACTTGCGCGAACCTCATCGCCCTTTACTTTGGGGTTCGCCGCGATCAACCTATCGATGTCGTGACGTGCAGTCTTCATATCGTTCCTCACGCCAGTTGGCTGTATTTTCCTTTGGCGTGCATCATCGCTCTATGACCCATTTTACCCATATAGTCGGCCAGAATCGCCCAATAACTTCGTATCAAATCTCTGCTCTTGCTCTTCCCGAAATCCTCAATCTGAAGCTTGAGATCGCGTCGCAGAACGTCAATGGATATCCCGTGTCCATGCGAATGCCATTTCTCGGTATCGTTCAGTTTCTCCGCTATCTCCCTGGCCCGCTCCCTTCTGATGGACGGCGTGACCTTACGCCTGTGCGTCCGCGTCTGGCGCCAGTTGCGAAACTTGTATTTCGCCAGCCACTGCTCAAGCAGAAAAACCGACATCTTGCGCGCGTGCTCGTACTGATAGAGTTCGGCCGGATCGAACTTGGCGCACAAGTAGGTTGTCTCTGCCGTGTTCAGGCCGCCAGACGCCGCCTTCACCATCAACTCGTCGAACTTCTTCAGGTATCCGAGGGCTGGCACCGAGCCGCCACCTTCTTTTGGCAACTGCGGATCGATGGGGCCGAGCGTGGAATAGTAATCCATGTGTATTGCGTCCCCGGACATGACCAGCACGGTCCCGGCTGACATGGCGGCATCCGGGACGATGAACTCGATCCGTCGATAGTGCTTACGCAGAGTTGTGGCAATGCGTTGCGCAACCTCAATATACCCGCCCGGCGTTTCCAGAAAGAAAGCCAGTTTGGCGCTGGACGGCTTTTGCCTCTTTCGCCACTCGGCAAAATCACGGATGGCCGTGTCGGCACCATACATAATGGCACCGGAGAAGGCCAATACGTCCGCGTCGAGGTTCTGCTCCAGAGCCTCGACGATGGTCTGTAGGCGGTCTTCAACCAGTTCGTTGGCGTTGCTGATTGCGTCTGCTGACATGCGTTCCCCTTCTTCCTTCTATGTTGCGGTCATTATGCTGATACCGTTCCCGCCGTCAAACGAAAACTCGTCGCATGGGCAATCAATTCGGTGAACTGCCCGCCGCCGGATCGGGTTATAATGCACCCATGCTTCCGCTCTCCCCCCACATGACGCTTCTGGACAGGATGGTGCTGGCCGTGGAACGCGTGCGCGATCGACTGGAGCGGGCGTCCAAGGCGCTGGAGGATGCCGGGGTCCCCTACGCGGTTGCCGGCGGCAACGCCGTGGCCGCCTGGGTGGCCACCGTTGACGCAGCCGCCGTGCGGAACACGCAGGACGTTGACATCCTGCTTCGCCGGGCCGACCTGGACGCCGCCGCTGCCGCCCTGTCGCGGGCGGGATTCCTGCGCCGGCACTCCGCCGGCATCGAGATGTTCCTCGACGGCCCCGACGCCAAGGCCCGCGACGCGGTCCACGTGGTGATCGCCGGCGAAAAGGTGCGTCCCCAGTATGCGGCCCCCGCCCCCGACGTAGCCGAGTCCGAGAAGCCGGGCGGCTTCCGCGTGCTCGCTCTGGAAGCGCTGGTGCGGATGAAGCTGACCTCGTTCCGCCGAAAGGATCAGGTGCATCTGCTGGACATGCTGGAGGTCGGCCTGATCGACGCCACATGGACGAATCGTTTTGGCCTGGAGTTGGCGGCCCGCTTGCAGCAATTGATCGACACGCCGGAGGAGTAGGGGTTGGCAGTAACCACCCTGCCCGGTCGGCGGGGCAGAAAACGCGTCATGGGTCTCTGTTGACCGAAATGGTAGGTGGTCTTCTTCGAACCACTCACCGGTCGAAGCACAACGGGAGGCAATTGAATGGCACAGAAACGAAAGGGCATCTATTGCATTGAAGCCGAATGGAGCAGTCAAGCGACGGATCGCACGTCGGTAGCGCCACTGCTGGAATTGCTTTCGCAGGTATGTGGCATTAGGTCGTACCACCGCGATGCAGTCAACGCGGATGCCGCCGAGGTATTGCTCGCGAGGTGGTGTCAAAAGAAATTCCGCGCGTACCCGATCCTCTGGCTTGCATGTCACGGAAAAGAGGGCGAAATCCTTTTCCAGGATGGCCGCGCGACGAATGGACGGATGACGATCGATCAGATCGAGAAGGTTCTGCAAGGCAAATGCAGACGCACTGTCATCTACTTCGGGTCTTGCAGCGTACTCGACCTGAACGGAAATCGGTGGCAGCGATTCCTGCGGAGAACCGAGGCACTGGCCGTTTGCGGATACTGCGAAGATGTAGATTGGGTTGACTCTTCCGCGTTTGAACTGCTCCTTCTCACGCAACTTCAGGAAAACGAACTCACCCGCGCCGGCGCGGCAGCAATCAGGCGTAAGTTGCTGAAACGCGCGGGTGGAATGGCATCCGATCTAGGTTTCAAGATGTGCGTCAGAGGTGCGGGGAAACCTGGACGACCGAGACGAAGTGGATGACGGACGGCGACCGACCGCGAACCAGTGTCAGGAATGTTCTTGTGGTCAACGGCGAAGATGCGCCTTCGGCTCGTCCCCTCTCCCTTTCTCCCTCCCCCCAAGGGGAGGGAAATCAATGCATCCCCATTTCCTTCCGCACCGGCCCGACGGCCTTCGCGAAACCCTCCGGGTCGGCGTAGAACGGCACCGGCGAGAAAACCTTGACCACCTTCCCGCCGCCGTCGATGAACACCAACCCCGGCGGGCCGGCCACGCCGTAACGTTCGCCCAGGTCGCGGGCGTCGGAACGCGACATGTTCGCTCGCACCGCGATGATGCCTTCCAGCGAACGGGCCGCCGTCGCGGTCGGCCAAACCTTGCGGGCCATGATCTCGCAATACGTGCAGTTATCGGTGATAAGATCGAGCATGACCGGCAGACCGGCCGACCGCGCCCGGTCGAGCAGGGCAGGGTCGTAGTCGTACCACACCGTCGAGCCGACCACGTGCGTCTGCCCGGCGATAGGCCCGCTGCCGGCCTCGACCACCGCCGCCTGCTCCGCCGGCCATTGCCATGCGATGCCTGCGACAACCCCAGCCAGCAGCACCAGCCGGACCGGCCAAACCCAGCCGGCGTCGCGATTGCTGCGGACGACGTGGGCGGCCGCCCAGACCCCAGCCGACAGGGCGATGCTCGCCCAGATCGCGAACTGCCATCGGCCGGGCTGGCTTCGCAGGCCGGCGAACATCTGCACGGCCACGCCGAGCAGGATGAACCCGAGGGCCGTCCTGACCAATTCGGTCCATCGCCCTGACCGCGGCACGTTTTCGAGCAGCCCCGGGGCGATGGTCAGCACCAGGTAGGGAATGGCCATGCCCAGCCCGACGCCGACGAACGCAGCCAGGCCCAACGCCGGCGGCGCTCGCAGCGCCCAGCCGATCATGCTGCCGAGCAGCGGGCCGGTGCAGGGCGTGGACATGATGGCCGCCAGCGCGCCCATCACGAACGCGCCGCCCAGGCCCGCCCGACCGCCGCCCAGGTTGGCCAGGAATCCGGGCAGTTGCACCGGGTAGACGCCGAACATGCCCAGCGCCATCGCCACGATGAACAGCCCCAGCCCGAACACCGCGCCCGGATACTGGAACACCACCTGCAATTGCCCGCGGGCCAGCACCACCAGCCCCCCGAGCACCAGGAACGTCGCCAACATGCCGGCCGTGAACAGCAGACCCGCCAGCACGATCGCCCGCCGGCGGGATCGCCCGCCGCCGTCCTGCTGCGCCTGGTAGACGAAGAACCCGACGGTGAGCGGGATGATCGGCAGCACGCACGGCGTCAGGTTCAGCGCCAGCCCGATCAACATCGCCGCCAGCAGCGACAACGCCCAACTGCCCCCCGCCCACCCAGCCAGCGGCGCCTCCGCCGGCGCCGGCCCCGGCGCGGCCGTCGCCTCCGTTGCCGTGGTCGCGACGGCCGCCCCAGCCGGCCTGACGGGCAGCGTCAGGCTCAGCGGCGCGTCGTCGACCTTGCTGCTCTCCAGGCATATCTCGTCGGTGCAGGCCTGGTAGTCGATCTTCGCGGTGAACGTGACGCTCGATTGGCTGATCGTCGCGGGCGCAGCCACCGGCACAGCCACGACGAAATCGCCGCTGTATTTCGTCAGCTTCATGCCGGCCAGCTCGAAGGGCGCGCTGGCCGGGTAGATCGGCTTGGCGAACGTGAAGCCGGCCGGCCCGCCCGGCGAGACCGCCGTCGGCGTGCCAAGCGGCGGGTCGGGCATGTCGTGCCCGTATGCGTGGAGTTCCGGCTTGAGCAGCGAGAACCGGACCAGCAGTTGCAGCGAGTCCCCAGGCCGGACCGCGTCCTGGCTGGCCAGCAGTTCGATGCGGATGTTCCGCGTCTGCCGCACCGCGGGCTGAGTCGTGGCATCCCCGAGCGCCGGCAAAGCGGCTGCGAGGACGAAAGCGACGATGGCGAGTGATCGAATCATCTGAATTTCCTTTTGTGGAGTGCGGTAGCACAGCTACCGCTTTGGTTCGCCGCATGTCGCGCCTGTTTCGCAAAGCGGGAGCTACGCTCCCGCACTCCACAAAAAGACATTCCCTTCCGCTCGTGGATGGCCGGCAGGCGAATCGGCGAATCACATGGATATTGTAGGTCTTCCGCCCCGTTGTGCCAGTGTCCTACCGCGCCCTTGTCCTACCGCGCCCTGACACGACGCCCGCGATGGCACGAGCCCACAGGAACTGTAGTTCGGACGTGGCGACCGGCTCAGGCGGCCGGTGGGTCACGAACTGCGCCACCACCGGCACGAAGACCGCTGCCAAACCTGCTGCGGCTGCGGGCCCGGCTCACACCCCGAGCATCGCCATCGACTCACAGCAGTCGGTTGGCACGCGGCCATCCGCCATCTGAATCAGATATCGAGGCGAACGCTTGGCTGGGTTCGCGAACCGCGGCCCCCATTTCCGCGACTCCGCTTGCCACGGGCCCCACCCGAAAATCTGCCGATCCATGAATTTGGGGACGTATCGGTGGTGGAGCAGTTCGACGGCCTGTGCTTCGATGCTCGCGTCGGTGGTCATGCCCTGCCCCCCTGCTCGCAACGGCCAATCAGCCGCAGTATCTCCGCGCGAACGGCTGCGCTCAGGGTCGGCCACGCGGCAGCTACCTGCGGCAATTCAGAGTCATCTGCGGAAGGTGCAGCGCATTTTGCAGCAGCAGTTTCGGGATTCGGCTGAATTCCCGCCGGTTTTTGCGTTTCTTCGAGTCCGGTAGGGGGTATCGACCCAGGCTCCCGGTTTGTGCCGGGAGCTTCTTCTTTGCGCAAGGTCTCGCTTGCGAATCGCCCCGGCGATGCGTCAGGGTGTCCCTAACCTCTTCCGCCTGCTCGCGGCGTGCCGGGCGATCGAGCGAACTTTGCTCGCGACATGGTTCGCCAGTTGCGCCGTCGACTCGCCGACAGCGTAGTGCGCCAGAAAATCCAGCCACTCGCCCTCGCTGACCATCTCGCCCAGCGAATACCGCAATTGCGACAAATCCTTCACCACCCATCGCCGTCGCCGCCACCGCACCGGGCGGAACACGCGGGCCAGGTCGATCAGCCAGAAGATGGGGACTGCCCCCGACCAGCGGATGAAGATGTGGCACAGGTAGAGGTCGCGATGCACCGTGCCCAGCGAGTGGAAGTGGGCGACGAATTCCGCCAGCCGGCGGAGCAACTCTCGCCGCTGCGCGGGCGACAGCGTCCGCCCGACGCGCGGCAGCCACCTCTCCAGCGACTGGGCGTCGGGCAGTTCGGCCAGCCCGACGGCGCTGCGGGCCGCAGCCTTGCGGCTGGACTCGCCGAGCAACACCGGCTCGGGGACCGGAATCCCGCCATAGGCCAGGCGATACAGCGCGTGCCACTCGTCCGCCGCCTCGCTGCCGTAGCGTTCCATCGCAAGCGACCGGCTGATCCGCCGCCACAGGCTCGGGCGGTAGCGCTTCAGATACAGCACCCGGTCGCCGAGCACGACCCGATCCCGGCGGCGATGCGCCGGCAGGCCCGGCTTGCCCAGCGATTGGCCCCGGTCAAACCGGAAGATCGCGTCCATATCGCCCAGGCCGGCCTCGGCCAGCGACTCGCGCCAGTTCGAGCGGGCGATCAGGCCGCGATCGTTTACCATCTCGGCTGGGCGGAGCATCCAGTAATCGTCGGGGATCGCCGGCTTGCGGCTGAACGCGTGGCTGGCCAGGGCCGCGATCACCACCGCGTTGATTGGCCCTGCCCCGCCGGCGGCGAGGAATCCGTCAGCCATCGCCGCGACGGCGGCGGGCTGCGGCACGATCGGCAGTGTTTGCAGCAGCGTGCGAAACGCGCCGACGTCGTCGCACTCGCCGGGTGACGCCATCCGTTCCACGTCGATCAGGAACAACTGCCAGCCGTCGTCGATCCGCCGAGGATACAGGTGCTTGGCGCTCACGTCGCACCAGGCAAATCGGCGGGCGCTAAGCGTGCCGACCAGCCGGCCGACGGCGAACCATAGTTTCGAGTCGCCCGCGACGGCTTCGCCGCCGGGATCGCGCAACAACTGGAACAGGCTGCGCTCCGCCGGGACGGCGCGAACCACGAGCACCGCCGCCCGCGGCA
>JAQTVL010000623.1 GCA_028706835.1 Phycisphaerae bacterium
TGCCTGGTGGGGTACGGGACGAAGATGGGGCTGGCGCCGATGCACACCTGGCTGCCGGACGCGCACAGCGAGGCGCCGTCGGTGGTGTCGGCGCTGCTGTCGGGGGCGCTGCTGAACTGCGCTTTCCTGGCGCTGCTGCGGGTCCATGCGGTGCTGGCGGCGGCGGGGCTGGGCGATTTTTCGCGGTCGCTGCTGGTGCTGCTGGGGCTGGTGTCGATGGGGTTCGCGGCGGTGTTCCTGATCCGGCAGGGGGACTATAAGCGGATGCTGGCGTATTCCAGCGTGGAGCACATGGGAATCCTGGCGCTGGGCGTGGGGCTGGGCGGGGCGGCCGTGGTCGGCAGCATGTTGCACGCGGTGAACCACTCGCTGGCGAAGGCGATGCTGTTCCTGGCGGCGGGGAACCTGCTGTCGGCGTATCGCACGAAGCGGGCGGATGAGGTTCGCGGGGCGATGGCGCGGATGCCGATGACCGGGGCGATCTGGCTGGCGGGGTTTTTGGCGATCGCCGGTTCGCCGCCGTTCGGGCTGTTCGTGAGCGAGCTGATGATCCTGCAAAAGGCGCTGGCGGACGGGCGATACGCGCTGGCGGGGGGGTATCTGCTGGCGCTGGGCGCGGTGTTCGTGGCGATGGCGCGGATCGTGCTGCCGATGGCGTACGGCGAGGCCCGGCCGGGGGATAGGCCAATCCGCGAGCCGTGGCGAAGCACCTGGCCATTGGCGGCGATGGGGGCAGCCGTGCTGGCGCTGGGGGTGTACCAGCCGGGCTGGCTTGGGGCGGTGCTGCGGGGAGCGGCGGCGTGCGTGGGAGGCGGGCAATGAGCGAGGCGCCGATGCAAGTGCTTAATGGGCATGGGTTTGACGCGGCGGACTGCCCCGTGGCGGAGTTCGGCGAGTTCCGCCGGATCGTGGTGGGGCGCGTGAGGGACGGGGCGCGAATTTGCGCCTTGTTCGGCCAAGCGGCTGGGGCGGGGGGGCGAGGGGTGCGCCTTGTGTGCGTGCTGGCGGATGACGAGAACGCGCAACTTTGGGTGCTGGCGACGGAGGCGGGGGGGGAGTTTGAGTCGCTGACGCCGGACTGCGCGCAGGCCCATTGGTTCGAGCGCGAAATTGCCGAGAACTGGGGGGTGACGCCGGTCGGGCACCCGTGGCTGAAGCCGATTCGGTTCAAACAGGCCGGAAGCGAAGTGGGCGTGACCGGGTTCTTCCAAACGGCCGGGGATGAGGCCCATGAGGTGGCGGTGGGTCCTGTCCACGCCGGGGTGATCGAGCCGGGGCACTTTCGGTTTCAGTGCGTCGGAGAGACAGTAAAGCACCTGGAAATCTCGCTGGGGTATCAGCATCGCGGCGTGGAGCGGGCGATCGCGAGCGGGCCTGCGCGGCGTGCAGTGCATTACGTTCAAACGCTGGCTGGCGATACCACAATCGGGCATACGACGGCGTATTGCAGGACGGTCGAGGCGTTGTCGTCGATACGTGTGCCGGCGCGGGCCCAGGCGATTCGAGGCATCGCGGCGGAGCTTGAAAGGCTGGCAAACCATATCGGGGACCTCGGGGCCATGGCTGGGGATGTAGGATTCCTGCCGACGATGAGCTATTGCGGCCGAATCCGCGGGGACGTGCTTAACCTTACGGCGACCTTGTGCGGCAATCGTTTCGGCCGGGGGCTGGTGATCCCGGGCGGCGTTGCGTGGGACTTGGACGAGGCTCGTGCCGGGCAAATGCGTGAGCGCCTCGCCGGCGTGGCGCGAGACGTGCGGTCGTCCGTCGGATTGATGTTTGACGCTCCCTCGGTCACGGCCCGCTTGGACGACACGGGCCAAGTCGCGGCCGAAACAGCCATAGCAATCGGACTTGTTGGCCCGGCTGCCCGCGCCAGCGGCCTGGACTTGGACGTGCGGGCCCAGTTTCCGTACGGTATCTACCGCTTCGCCAGCTTGCCGGTATCGACTTGGCACACCGGCGATTGTTTCGCCAGGGCTTACGTGCGTTGGCTCGAGGTTCAACATTCCCTGGCCTTCCTGGCCGAGCAGCTCCACGCCTTGCCCGCGGGGCCGATTGCCTCCGACGCCCCAGCCGCGTTCGCCGCGAATCGCATGGTGGTTGCCCTCGTTGAGGGCTGGCGGGGCGAGATTTGCCACGTTGCCACCACGTCCGCCGCGGGCCGATTCGCCTTGCCCGGCGGCGGCTACAAAATCGTCGATCCCTCGTTCCACAACTGGTTTGGCCTGGCCCTCGCCCTGCGAGGCCAGCAGATCAGCGATTTCCCCCTGTGCAACAAGAGCTTCAACCTGTCCTATTGCGGACACGATCTCTGACCCGGAGCCACCCGCCCATGTTCGACACGATCCGCGCCCGACTCCGCCAGGGCTATCGCACGATGGACTACCCCGTCGGCCCGCCCCCCGCCATGCCCGACCGCTTCGCAGGCCGGCCCGCCATCCGCGCCGCCTGCCCCGACGACTGCTCCGCCTGCAACGCCGTCTGCCCGACCGGCGCCTTCTCGGTCGACCTGCCCTCCCCCAGCCGCCCCGCCGCCCCGCAGATCGACCTGGGCCGATGCCTCTTCTGCCGCGCCTGCGAGGCCGCCTGCCCGCACCGCGCCATTCAGTTCACCCCCGACTTCCGCCTCGCCGCCACCCGCCGCGAGTCCCTCATCGTCCGCCAGACCATTCTTCCCTCCCCTCGGGGGGAGGGCCAGGGTGAGGGGCCGGTTGTTTTGGGCGAGAGCCAGGGAGAGGGGCAGACCGTTCTTCCCTCCCCTCGGGGGGAGGGTCAGGGAGAGGGGCAAGTTTTTCCCTCCCCTCGGGGCCAGGGCCAGGGTGAGGGGTCTTCGTCCGCCCCGAGCGCACCCGCCCCCATTTCCCCCGCCGCCCCCCTCTTCCGCCGATCCCTCAAGCTCCGCCAGGTCTCCGCCGGCGGCTGCAACGCCTGCGAAGCCGACTGCAACGTCCTGAGCACCCTCGCCTG
>JAQTVL010000069.1 GCA_028706835.1 Phycisphaerae bacterium
CGACGCTGAACTCGATCGACTCAACCGTCGTCGTCGCCTGCTCAGCCGGATACTTGTAGGCGATGCACCACCGCGGGGCCTTGCTCGTCGTGCCGAGTTCCGCCTGGCAGGCGTAGCTGTTCACCTTGATGACCAGACCATCGATCTGGTAATCCAGTTCGTCCCGCCGCGTCCGCCAGTTGTGTACGATCTCGACCACCTCGTCGATGTTGGCGGCCCGGCGGTTGGCCGGGTTCACCGGCAGGCCGAGCGCGGCGAACCATTGCAGCGCCTCCCAGTGCGACCCAGGCCGGGCGGGCCGCACCCCGCCCAGGGAATACGCGAAGAACTTGAGCGTCCGCTGGGCCGTGATTCGCGGATCGAGCAGCTTGAGCGACCCGGCAGCCGCGTTTCGCGGGTTGGCAAACAGTTCCTCGTCGCGGGCCTCGCGCTCGGCGTTCAATCGTTCGAAGGCCGACCGCGGCATGTAGACCTCGCCGCGGGCGTCAAGGAAGTCGGGCAGACCAAGGGCCGTGGCGTCCCCCTCTCCCCGGCCCTCCCCCCGCGGGGGAGGGAGTGATGGCGGACGCAGTTGCAGCGGGATGCCGCGGATGGTTCGCAGGTTGGCGGTCACGTCGTCGCCGCGCTCGCCGTCGCCGCGAGTGGCGCCCTGGACAAGTTTGCCCTTCTCGTATCGCAGCGACACCGCCAGGCCGTCGATCTTCAGTTCGACGGTGTAGTCGAACGTAGCCTTCTCGCCGAGGCCCTTGCGGACGCGCTCATCGAACTTGCGAAGGTCTTCCTCGCTGTAGGTGTTGTCGATCGACAGCATCGGCACGTCGTGGACGACCTGCGAAAAGCCCTCCTGAGGCTGGTCGCCAATCCGCTGCGTCGGCGAGTCCGGCGTAACCAGGTCGGGGAACTGCGACTCCAACCCCTTCAGCTCGCCGACGAGGGCGTCGTATTGCTCGTCGCCAATGACCGGCTGACTCTCGACGTAGTAGAGGTAATCGTGCCGGCGGATTTCGTCGCGAAGCTGCTCGATTCGCCGCTGGGCCGCTGCCTTGTCCATGATCCCACCGCAAGTTGCCGTCAATCGAAGGTCCACTCGTCGCCGCTGCGCGCGTATTGCAGAATCTCCTCGGGCCGGAAATACAGGCCGATCTCGCGATCAGCCGACGCCGCGCTGTCGGAGCCGTGGACCAGGTTGAACGTCTTGGCCGCCCCGAAGTCGCCGCGGATCGTGCCCGGCTCCGCCTCCAGGCCGAACGTCTTGCCCATCATCTTGCGAACAACGGCGACGATGTCGTTGCCCTCGATGACCATCGCGACGATCGGCCCCGCCGTGACGAACTTGAGCAGCTTCTCGTAGAACGGCTTGCCCTTGTGCTCGGCGTAGTGCCGCTCAGCCAGCGCCGTGTCGACGCGCATCATCTTCAGCCCGACGATGCGGAGGCCCTTGTCCTCCAGCCGCGAAATGATCCGCCCGATCAGCCGGCGCTGCACGCCGTCCGGCTTGACGAACACGAGTGTGCGATCCATGAAGGGCCCTTTTCTTGAGTTCTATTCCTTGCTCGCCAGCCGATCCTTCAACTGGTCGAGGAACATCTCCGCCACGTGCTGTCCGCCCAGCGGCCGGGCGATTCGGCCCATTCCGTGATAGTCGCTGCCGCCGGTGATGCACAGATCAAACCGCTTGGCCAGCCGCTGCACCTTCCGCACCCACGCCGGCGAGTGGTCGGGGTGGAACGCCTCGATCGCGTCCAGGCCGCAATCCACAAATCGGCCGATCAGCACCTCCAACTCCACGTCCGACTCGACCTGCATGTGGACGGGGTGGGCGATGGCCACGAGCCCGCCGGCCCCGTGGATCACGTCGAACGCCTGGCGGAACGTGAGCATCGCCTTGTCGAAATACGCGGACCCGCCCTGCCCCAGGTACTTGTCGAACACCTCCTTGACGGAGTGTGCGTAACGGTGCCGAAGCATCAATTCGGCGAAGTGCGCCCGCGTGATCACGCTGCCGGCCACCGACCTCAATTCCTCCATCGTGATCGGCATCTTCAGTTCCGCCAGCCGGGCGATCAGCTTCTCGTTCCGCTCAGCCCGCACGGCCAGCAGCATTTCGTTCATCCGGCCGAGGGCGTTGCTCATCGGGTCGATAAAGTACCCGAGCACGTGCAGTTCGCCGGGCCGGCCGGGCAAGGCCGCCGAAATCTCGATGCCCGGCACAAACTCGACCCCAATCCGGTCGGCCTCGCCCTGCGCCTCCGCCAGGCCGGCCACTGTGTCGTGGTCGGTCAGCGCAATCGCCCGCAGTTTCCGTTCCGCCGCCCGCGCAACCAGCGCCGCCGGGCAATCCACGCCGTCGCTGGCTGTCGAGTGAGTATGCAGGTCAATAAGCGACAACTGATATTCCGATCTTCATTTGGCTCTTCGAGTTCGCGGGCGCGACAGATCAACCCGCGATTCTTTTCAACGCCCCGATGACCGCCGCGATCTCCTCGGGCGTGTTCATCGGCCCGACGGAGACGCGAACCGAACCGTCCGGGAAACTCCCGACGTGACGGTGCGCCCCCGGCGCACAGTGCAGCCCCGCGCGGACGCAGATATCGAAGTCCGCATCCAGGATCGCCGCGACATCCGCCGGCGCCACGCCGGCGATGTTGAACGATGCCAGCCCGATCCGGTCGCCCATGCGATCCGCCGCCGGACCGTAAAGCGTGAACCGCCCGTCCGACGCCAGGAAGTCGATCAGCGGGCGAATCAGCTCTCGCTCGTGCCGTAACATGGCCGCCGGCCCGCCGCGGGCCTCGATCCACTCCAGCGCCGCCCCCAGCCCCGCGACGCCGGCCGTATTGTGCGTGCCGGCCTCCAGCCAGTGCGGCCAGATCGGCGGCTGCGTTGGAAACGCTGAATCGCCGCCGGTCCCGCCCTCGCGAACCGCCGGGGCGATCGTGTCCACCGCCCGTGAACCGACCCACAGGCCGCCCGTGCCCGGCGGGCCCTGTAGCCCCTTGTGGCCGGGGAACGCGAGCAGGTCGATGCAGTCGCGCTCGACGTCAATGTCCGCCGCCCCGATCGACTGCGCCGCGTCCACGAGGAACAGCGCCCCCGCCGCCCGCACGATCGGGCCGATCGCCCCGATCGGCTCCAGCGTACCCAGCACGTTCGAGGCGTGAACGATCGCTACCAACCGCGTCGGCTTCGCCGCCACCGCGTCGGCCACCTGTTGCGGATCGAGCGCGCCGTCGGGCGTCGGCGGCGTCAGGCAGACCAGTTCGATCTGCCCCAGATCAGCCATGTGCCGCAGCGGCCGGCTGATCGAATTGTGCGCGAGTTGGTCGACGACAACGCGATCGCCCGGCCGAACGACGCCCTTGATCGCGATGTTCAGCCCGTCGGTGGCCGAGTAGGTGAAGATCATCCGCTCGGGCTGACGCCCGCCGACGAACCGGGCAAGCTGCCCGCGGACGCGGGCCATGTGGGCCTCCGCCGTGCGGACGAGCCTGTAACCACCCCGGCCGGGGTTGGCCGCCTCCTCGCGAAGGAATCGCGTCACCTCGGCGATGACCGGCTCGGGCTTGGGAAAACTGGTGGCTGCGTGGTCAACGTATATCATGGTTAAGATGCCTTCAACAAACCGCAATCAGCAACAACGGTGAATGTGGGATTTTAACAGAGTCGCTGGCCTTTGTCAGCCGCCTCGCGGTAGACTTTGACATCGGAGGTCCGCCATGCCGCCCGCGCGGGAGGAATTCATCGGCGAGCGTATCGAACCCGTGCCCGGCACGGGCGACGCGGCGGCGATGGCCCGCGGCGAGCCGGGGTTGCCAGGCCGGTTCGCCTGGCGCGGCGTGGAGTATCGCGTGCTCGGCCTGATGAAGGCGTGGAAGACCAGCGGGCCGTGCCGCAACGGCAGCGATGAACTCTATCTCCGCCGCCACTGGTTTCAGGTCGTCACCGAGCCAGCCGCCGTCATGACGATCTACTTCGACCGCCAGGCCCGCGACCGCAAGAAGCCGACGGCCAGGTGGTGGCTCTACTCGATGTCCAATGGTTGAGTGGCTGGGGGTCTGGCAGCGTCGCGCTTCAACTGCTCGATATCCAGCGAATTGATGAACTCAGCGAATTCCTTCGTAGTGCTCGCATCGAAGCCAAACATCGGCCCGACGGCCTCGGCGATCGCCCGTTTGCGGTCCCAGCCCTGGACCGCGATGCGGTACAGCGCGATCATCGCACCGGTGCGGTAAGTGCCTTGGACGCAGTGGACGAGGAACGGCTCGCGGCGAGCATCCGAGATCACTCGCAAGAAGTCCACCATCGCCTGCTCCGGCGGGCGGAACGAGCCGGCCCGAATGCACACGTAGCCCAGCCCGGCCGCCTTCGCGTCCTCCGCCTCGCCCTGGATGCCGGCTACGTCGATTACCGTACGCACGCCCACACCCTTGAGTTGCCGCAGGTTCGCGGGCGTCGGGCGGCCGCCACGGTAGACCGAATCACTCACCCGGTGGAAGTTCTCAAAGTCGACAAGATCGGATCGCGGCGATGGCGACGGTCCTGGCGGCGTAGGACTGACTCGAATCGCGACGACGGCCGCCGCCACAACACCCGCACTCAGCACAAGCAACACCACCGGCAGAATGAACCGCTGTCGCCGCTTCCCGTTACCGGCCATGGCGTCGCTCATGCTCTCAACATACCGCGCCAAGTCTTGCCCGACGAGCCCATGTCGCACCCAGTCAACCCGGCGATTCCTTCGCCTCCACACACTTTTGCCCTTATAATGCCCGCGGAATCTGACGGACAGGGAATCCACATGACCATCTCGATATTAAACGTTGCAGACGAGGCCGGGCTGTCAGCCGCCAATGCACTGGTGAAGAAGTTGCGGCTCGGGACCGCCATGGTCGCCGGAGCAAAGACGCCCGGGCAAGCCGATCCGTCGCGGGCCGTCGCGGACATCATCGACGCCGTCGGCCGGGATGGCGATGACGCCCTGATCGCCCTGACCGAGAAGTTCGACAAGACGAAACTGACGCCAGACCGCATCCGCGTTTCGCAAGCGGAACTCGCCGCCGCTCACAGAACGGCAAACCCCGCGTTCCTTGCCGCGGCCCGCGTGGCCATCCGCAACATCCGCGAGTATCAACTGGCCATCAGGCCCCGCGAGCCCGCGCCGCTGAATCGGCCCGGCATGTCCGAGCGGCTTCGGCTGATCCCGCTGGAGCGCGTCGGATGCTACGTGCCCGGCGGGGCGGCGTCGTATCCGTCGAGCGTGATGATGCTGGCGGTGCCCGCCCAGGTCGCGGGCGTCAAGCAGGTGTGCGTCGCCTGCCCGCCGCGGGCCGGCGGCGACATTTCGCCCGCGGTGCTGGCCGTCTGCCACGAACTCAGCGTCGAAGAGGTCTACCGCGTCGGCGGGGCACAGGCCATCGCGGCGCTGGCCCTGGGCACCAAGGCGATCCGCAAGGTCGACAAGATCGTCGGGCCGGGCAACCTGTTCGTCCAGCTCGCGAAGAAGCAGCTCTACGGCCAGGTCGACATCGACAGCTTTGCCGGCCCCAGCGAGGTGCTCATACTCGCTGACGCGACCGCGACGCCGGAATGGGTGGCTGCCGACCTGCTATCGCAAGCGGAGCACAACCCCGGCTGTGGCCTGCTGGTCACGCCGGACGAGAACCTGGCGGCGGAGGTCAGCCGGTGCGTCGACGACCTGCTCGCCCGGTGCAGCCGCCGGGCCGCGGTCGAACAGTCGCTGCGCGAGTGGTCGGGCATTGTGCTCGTGCCGTCCATGGACGACGCGATCGACTGGGCCAACCACGTCGCGCCGGAGCACCTCCAGGTGATCACCGCGGACGATGAGCGTGTCACAGGCCATATTCGCAACGCGGGCGTGATCTTCGTCGGACCGTACACGCCGGTAGCCACCGGCGACTATATCGCCGGCTCGTCACACGTGCTGCCGACGGGCGGGACGGCCCGGTATTTCGCGGGCCTGAGTGTGTTCGACTTCCTCCGCCCGGTGAGCGTGGTGCACTACGAGCGCGAGGGACTGGCGAGCGTGGCGGCGGACATCGAGACCCTCGCCAGCGCGGAGGGCCTTGACGCCCACGCCTTGAGCGTCAAGGTTCGCCTGGAGTCGTAGTCGCCTTCGTTTGGCCGCGACCCGAAAAGGACTGCGTGGAGTTTCGATATGAGCAACACATCGCCGACAAGTTACCCTCGACGTTTTGTGCCCCCCGCCGCCGACATGGGCAGTTGGGCGGACATTGAGCCGCTGTTCGACAAACTGGATCGCAGGCCGATTGATACCGTCGAGCAACTCGAACAATGGATCCTCGACCAGAGCGAACTGGCGGCCTGCATCAACGAGGAAGGCTCGAAGCGCGACGTGGCGCGGACCTGCCAGACCGACGACCCGGACCGCGAGAAGGCGCACCTCTATTTTGTCGAGGAGATCACGCCCCGGTGCAAGCCGTGGTGGCAGCGGCTGCGCGAGCTCTACGTCGCGTCGCCGGCGCGGGCGAAACTGCCGCGGGACCGCTACCTCGTGCTCGACCGCAGCACGGCGGCGGCGGTGGAACTGTTCCGCAAGCGGAACGTGCCGCTCCAGACCGAGGACGAGAAGCTCGACCAGCAGTACCAGAAGACGTGCGGCGCGATGACGGTGCAGTACGACGGCCGCGAGCAGACCATTGTCCAGATGTCGCGATATCTGCACGAGCCCGACCGCCGCGTGCGGCAGGAGGCCTGGGAACTGTGCGTGAAGCGGCGATTGCAGGACCGCGACGCAATCGACGAGTTGTTCGACAAACAGATCGGCTTGCGGAACCGCATTGCCGTCAACGCGGGCGAAGCGAGTTTTCGCGACTACCAGTTCAAGGCCTACGAGCGATTCGATTACGGCCCCGCCGACTGCTTCGAGTTCCACGAGACGGTCGAGAAGTTGATGGTGCCGCTGGCTCGCCAGTTGCAGCAGGACCGGCGCCACACGCTCCAGGTCGACGTTTTGCGGCCGTGGGACCTCGCGGTCGACGCGCACAATCGCCCGCCGCTCAAACCGTTCACCGCCGTGCGCGAGTTGTCGGACAAGTGCGCCCGGATGTTCCGCCGGCTGGACCCGGCGCTCGGCGAGCAGTTCGAGCAAATGGCCGCCGCCGGCTGGCTGGACCTGGAAAACCGCAAGGGCAAGGCGCCCGGCGGCTACCAGGCGACGTTCGATGAGAGCCGCCACCCGTTCATCTTCATGAACGCGGTGGGGCTGCACGGCGACGTCGAGACGCTGCTGCACGAGGGCGGCCACGCGTTCCACGCCATCGCCTGCCGCGACGAGCCGCTGACGGCTTATCGGCATTGCGGAATGGAGATGGCCGAGGTCGCGTCGATGGGCATGGAACTGCTGGCGTTCGATTTCATCGACGAGTTCTACAGCGAGGCCGACGTGGCCCGCGCCCGGCGGGAGAAGCTCGAGGACGTGGTCGGGCTGTTCCCGTGGATCGCTATCGTCGACGCATTCCAGCATTGGCTGTACACGCACCCGAAGCATACGCGAGCCCAGCGGACGGAGTTTTGGCTGTCGCTGACCAAGCGGTTCGGCGGCATCGAGGATTGGAGCGGCTACGGGCCGGCGCGCGAGGCCCAGTGGCAGCGGCAGCCGCACCTGTTCAGCGTGCCGTTCTATTACATTGAGTACGGCATCGCCCAGGTGGGAGCGCTGCAACTGTGGCGGAACGCCCGGGCCGACCGCGCCGGGGCGCTGCGGCAGTATCGCGAGGCGTTGGCGCTCGGCGGCAGCCGGACTCTGCCGGAACTGTGGGCCGCAGCCGGGCTGAAGTTCGACTTCACCGCCGCGACGATCCAGCCGTTGATCGAACTGGTCGCGTCGGAACTGGCAAAGCTGCCGGAATGAACCTTGGATTGCCGATGGATATGGCGATGAAGTATTTCCTGCCGCACATCTCGAAGCTCGAAGCCTACACGCCCGGCGAGCAGATCAATGCGCCCGGCGTGATCAAGCTGAACACCAACGAGAACCCCTACCCGCCCAGCCCGCAGGTGGTCAAGGCGCTCGCTCGCCTCGGGCCGGACCGGCTGCGGAAATATCCCCAGCCGTACGCGGATGACTTTCGGGTCGCGGCCGCCGAGGTTTTCGGGCTCGACGCGGACATGATCCTGCCGGGCAACGGCGGCGACGAACTGCTGCGAATGATCGCGATGTCGTTTATCGCGCCCGGCCAGGCCGCCGCCGCGCCGTATCCGACCTACACGCTCTATGAGGTGCTGGTCCAGGTTCAGAACGCCGCGATGACCTGGGTCGATTGGCCCGAAGATTATTCGCTGCCGCTCGACGAACTCGCCGCCGTGAAGGCGCCGCTGACCTTCCTGGCCAACCCGAACGCGCCGACCGGCACCGTGGTCGAGTGCGACATGGTCGCGAAACTGGCCCGGCGGCTCGAGCCGTTCGGCGTGCTGGTCGTCGATGAGGCGTACTTCGATTTCGCCGGCGGGGCGACCTGCCTGCCCCTCGTCCGCGAGCACCCCAACGTGATCATCCTGCGGACCCTGAGCAAAGGCTACTGCATGGCCGGCCTGAGGTTCGGCTACGCCGTGGCCTGCCGCGAACTGATCGCCGGGCTGCGGAAGGTGAAGGACAGCTACAACTGCGATGCGATATCGATCGCGCTGGCCACCGCCGCAATCAAGGACCAGAAGTACCGCCAGTGGGCAGTCGACCAAGTGGTCGCGGAGCGCGACCGGATGTCAGCCGAACTGACCGGACGCGGGTGGAACGTGCTGCCCAGCCGGTCGAACTTCATCCTGGTGCGCCCGCCGGACGGGGAGGCGAAGCGCCGCTACGAAGCCCTCAAGCGGCGGAACATCCTCGTCCGATATTTCGGCAGTCGCCGCTTGTCGGACAAGCTGCGAATCACGATCGGAACGCCGGCCGAGAACTCCGCGCTGCTCGCGGCGATCGACCGGATGTAGCGCAAAGAGAAATCACCATGACCAATGCAAAGCCCCGAACAGCCGCCATTGACCGCAAGACCCGCGAGACCAGCATTGCCGTCTCGCTCGACCTCGATGGCGCCGGCGAGACCGCCGTCAACACCGGCATCGGCTTCTTCGATCACATGCTCGACCACCTCGGCCGGCATGGCCTGCTGTCGCTGAAGGTACAGGCGACCGGCGATTCGCACGTCGACTTCCACCACACGGTCGAAGACGTGGGCATCTGCCTCGGCCAGGCGATCGCCAAGGCCGTCGGCGACAAGCGCGGCATCCGCCGCTATGGCTGGGCGAGCGTGCCGATGGAGGAGACGCTGGCGAATGTGGCGGTGGACCTGTCCGGCCGGCCGTTCGTAGTGTTCAACGTGCCGTTCGCGACGCACAAGATCGGCCAGTTCGATGTCGAGTTGGTGGAGGAGTTCTGCCGCGCGCTGGCGAACAACGCGGCGTTGAACCTGCACATCAACGTCCCCTACGGCGGCAACGACCACCACGTAGCCGAAGCAATTTTCAAGTCGCTGGGCCAGGCCTTGCGCGCCGCCGTCACCCGCGACGCGCGCGTCACCGACGTGCCGAGCACGAAGGGGACTCTGTAGACGGCGATTCTCACCGTCGTTTGCCGCAGGCGGTGTACTCTTTGCGTTTCAAGCGATCCCTTGTGTTGGCGATCGTGACCCATTGACGCCTTATGAGTTTCTTATATAATTAATTCGGATTGACAACTATGGATCGTTTTCGTTGGAACCAGTGGAACATCGCTCACCTGTCCCGACACGGCATCGGGACCGACGAGGCGGAATGGGTCATACGGAACGCAAGATATCCGTTTCCGTTCCATGGCGAGGATGGCAAATGGTTCGTGTGGGGGCGCGGAACGGGAGGGCGATTGTTGCAGGTGATCTACGTCCTCAGCGAGGACGCGGACGTTGCCTATGTCATACACGCCCGGCCTTTGAATGAAGTGGAGAAAAGGCGATACCGGAGGCGAACGAAATGAAGAAACGGAACAAGCCATATTGGGAGATGAACGCGGACGAACTCGCCGAGGCAACCGCAGAATTCGATCAGTCGATGGTCATCGACAAGTTCCGACCTCCAACTCCCGCGGAACGGGCGGAATGGGAACGCTTCCGACGGAAATTGGGCCGTCCAAGGCGCGGCCGCGGAGCGAAGGTGGTCTCCGTGAGCATCGAACGCGGATTGCTCGAACGAAGCGACGCACTGGCTCGCAAGCTGGGCATCCCGCGAGCAGCTTTGATCGAGAAGGGCCTGCGCGCTGCCCTGATCATCGACGGCGGGGAGTAGCATAGATTGCCGACTTCGCCTCTCCGGCGGTTCTCTGCTTCACAGGATCGCCCGGCTTCGTTGCGATCCACTCCGACAACACGCCATCGCTCGCTTCGCGGATCGTCGCGCATATTCACTTCGCCGCCACGTCGAAGGCGTACAGATTCGTTCCATAACGGAGATACAGCCGCCCGCCGGTCACCACCGGGTGAGCCCAGCTCGGGCCTCGGCCGGCTACACTGAACGTGCCCTTCGACTCGAACTTCTCGGGGCTGGCGACGGCCAGGCCTGCCTTGCCGCCGCCCTCGCCGAACAGGTAGAGCATGCCGTCGGCGTAGCAGATCGAGCCCTTGCCCACGCCGCGGTCGGACCACTTCTTCGCACCGCTCTTCAGGTCCAGGCACGCCCAGCCGCCACCGGCGTTGCCGTAGATGCAGCCGTCCACGATCACGTAGCCGCCGTGGTGGCAATCCATGTCGCGGGTCGTCCAGGCCTGTGTGGCCGTCACCTTCCCGTCGGCCACCGACAGTTTCAGGCAGATGCCGCCCTTGCCATATCCGTTGGCCCAGAACACGTAGCCGTCGCTGAACGCGGGCGTCGGGCAGTTGGCGACGTTGCCGCTCGCGAAGCCGTTCGACCAGAGCGTCTTGCCGTCCTTCGGATCGACCGCAAAGATGCCGGAGCCGGAGCCCTGGACGATCATCGGAACCTTGTCCACGACCGCGGCAATGGCCGAGCTGTAGTGGGCGGCGGCGGCGAATCCGCTGCTGGCCCACACCTTGACGCCGGTGGCCTTGTCGAACGCGACCATCGGCGTCTTGCCGCCGGGGGTCACGATAACCAGTTTCTCGTAGACCAGCGGCGACTCGGCGTAGCCCCAGTTGTGCGGAGCGCCGCCGAACTCTTTCATCTCCTTCGCCCAGAGCTTCTGCCCGTTCTTGGCCACGTCGAGGCAGGCCAGCAGACCGCCCGGCGACAGCACGTATACCTTGCCGTCGGCAAACGTGGGCGTGCTGCGGATGCCGTCATACTGCCCGCGCCACGCTGGGCAGACTTCCGCCTTCCACTTCTCCTTGCCGTCCGCCGGGTCCAGCGCGAACAGCATCAGCTTGCTGTCGGCATCGCCGGTGACGAACGCCAGGCCGTCGCCGAACGTCGGGGTGGAGAACCCCTGCCCGATCGACTCGTTTTTCCAGAGCTGCTTCGGCCCACCGGCCGGCCATTCCTTCACCAAACCCTTGTCGGTGCTCTTGCCGTCGCGATTGGGTCCGCGCCAGCACGGCCAGTCGGGGGCCGCGGCAATGGCGGCGGCAGCGAGCAATCCCGAGGTCACGAGGGCAGCGATCAGGTTTCGTGCGCGCATGGCGTTATCCTTTGGAAGAAGGTGCGGCATTTTCGCCGCTGGAACGCGGAACGTCAACAGGACCGCCGCGATGGGGTGCATCCCCGTAGCTGTACGGGCCAAAGAGCCGATAGATAGGGGTAGGGTTGAATGGGGGCAGGCATAGGCCGGCGGAGTCGGCCGAATTGGGTCACGGA
>JAQTVL010000624.1 GCA_028706835.1 Phycisphaerae bacterium
CGTTCCAGTAGTCCGGGCGTGGCGAAGCTGATGGTGACGGCGCTGCGTTCGTTCTGCCGGTTTCTCTTCCGATCCGGAGAGACCAAGTGGGACCTCGCCGGGGCCCTTCCGACCGTGGCTGCCTGGCGGCTGGCGGAAGTGCCGAGGTACCTTGAGCCGCAGGAAGTGGAATGGGTGATCCAGGCTTGCGATCGGGATACGGCGGTCGGTCGTCGGGATCATGCCATCCTTTTGCTGCTGGCGCGCCTGGGACTCCGCGCGAGCGAAGTCATCACCTTGGAACTCGGCGATATCGATTGGCGGGCCGGTGTGCTCACGGTGCGTGGGAAGGGACGTTATCACGACCAGCTTCCGCTTCCTCCCGACGCCGGAGAAGCGCTCGCTACCTACCTCCGTCAAGATCGCCCGCGTTGCAGCACACGGCGCGTTTTTATTCGGAGTCGGGCCCCGCATCGGGGTTTCGCCCACCCGAGTTCCCTCAGTACTGTGGTCTGCCGCGCTGTGCAAAGAGCTGGGCTGCAACCGAACCACAAGGGAGCGCATCTCCTGCGCCACTCCTTGGCGACCGGGATGCTTCGTCGCGGGGCATCGCTGGCCGAGATCGGCCAGATTCTCCGCCACCGCCTGCCGAACACCACAGAAATCTATGCGAAAGTCGACCTGCAGGGCCTCCGTTCCCTTGCCCGGCCGTGGCCCAAGAAGGGAGGTGGGCAATGAACACCCTCTCGGATGCCTTGAAGAAATACCTGGAGCTTCGTCGGAAGCTGGGGGCCCAACTGCGGGGAGTAGACAGTGGCCTTCGAAACTTCGTGGCCTTTGCCGAGCACGAGGGCGTTTCCCACATCACCACGGACTTGGCACTTCGCTGGGCCCAGGAACCGGCCCGAGCACAGCCCGTAACCTGGGCGTCTCGCCTGCGGATGGTGCGCTGTTTCGCCGTCTGGCTCAGCGCGACAGACGGACGGACCGAAGTCCCCCCGGTGGGCCTTTTGCCCTACCGTTATCGGCGTCAGCCGCCTTACATCTATAGCGATGCGGAGATTGCGGCGCTGCTCCGGGCGGCAGCCCGCCTCGCTTCTCCCCAAGGTCTGAAGGGGCGCACTTACTCGACGATCTTTGGACTCCTGTCGGTGACCGGGATGCGTGTCAGCGAAGCGTTGGCCCTCGATCACGAAGATGTGGATCTGGAGCAGGGAATCCTCAGGATTCGGCGGACGAAGTTCGGCAAGTCTCGGCTGGTCCCCCTGCACGAGTCGACCCGGCAAGTCCTCGCCGCTTACGCCCGCGCGCGGGACCGTGTTGTTCGCCGGCCCACCACGGCGGCCTTCTTTCTGTCGGAGCGTGGCACGCGTGTGAGCGGGTGCGCCACCCGGTACAACTTTGCCAAGGTGTCGCGCGCGGTGGGCCTCCGTTCCCCGGTGCCTGGGCGCCGTCACGGCCACGGTCCCCGGCTGCACGATCTGCGGCATCGATTTGCCGCCCGCACGCTCGTGGACTGGTATCGCGAAGGGGTGGACGTCGAGCGGGAACTTCCCAAACTCGCGACGTACTTGGGGCATGTGCACGTCAATGATACCTACTGGTACATCGAGGCCGTTCCGGAGTTGCTGGAGTTGGCCACACGCAGGCTGGAAAACGCGAGGGAGGTCAAGCCATGACCAGACACAGCGACTTCCCGGAACTTGTCCAGGCCTTTTTCACGGACCGTCTCCTCCGGCAACGCCAGGCCAGTCCTGAGACCATCGCCGGGTATCGAGATGCCTTTCGACTGCTCCTGCGTTTTGCGGCGAAACGGTTGAAGAAGGAACCTTCGAAGCTGACCCTGGAAGAACTGGACACGCCCTTCATTGGTGAATTCCTCGAGCACCTCGAAGGCGAACGTTCCAACAGCGTCAGGACCCGGAATGCCCGCTTGGCGGCCATCCATTCCTTCTTCCGCTACGTTTCGTTCCAGGAACCAAGTTGCGCGGACCTGTGTCGCCGGGTCCTGGCGATTCCGAGCAAACGTTACGCGCGCAGGCCGATCGCATACCTCACGCGGGAGGAAGTCCTCCTGGTGGTCGCCATCCAGACGGGACTGCGGGTCTCGGAACTTATCTGCTTGCAACGCCAGGACGTCATGCTTGGGCGCGGAGCGCACGTGCATTGCACGGGGAAGGGGAGAAAGCAGCGTTGTACCCCTCTTCGCAAGGAGGCCGTGAAACTCCTCGTCGCTTGGCTCCGTGAGTGTTCCAGTGAGCCCCACGCATCGGTCTTCCCCGGCAGTCGCGGCGGAGCGCTGAGTCGGGATGCTGTCGAACGATTGGTTACTCGTCACCGCCACACCGCAGCGCGATGCTGTCCCTCCCTCAAAAGGAAAACGGTGACACCCCACGTGCTTCGCCACACCGCAGCCATGGAACTCCTACAACACGGCATCGACCGCTCGGTCATCGCACTTTGGCTGGGACATGAGTCAGTCGAGACCACCCAGATGTACCTTCATGCGGACCTGCGTCTCAAGGAACAGGCCCTGGCCCGAATTGTGCCGATGGGCGTCAAGCCCCGGCGATATCGCCCGGATGACCAGCTGTTGGCCTTCCTGGAGGGCCTCTGATTATGCCGCGTCAGGCAACGAACAACCCACGGGATTCGCCGGCCTTCACGTCAGGCTGGGAGTCGAGTCGGCATAATCCGGCACTCGGCATAATGGCGTTTATGCCGAGCTCGGCATAACCGTCATTGGTTCGACACGGTGTTCATCGAGCGGCCCGGGACGTGGGACATCCCGCTGGGACGCGTGGAACATACGGGGACGCTGAAGCCGGGCGAATCGTACACGGCGTCGCTCGACGCGGTGCTTCCCGCGCTGCTGGCCGACGATTACCGGATCGTGGTGCGGACGGACGTCTACAACCACGTCTGGGAGGATGAATACGAAGTCAACAATGCGACGCGGTCCCCCGACGCGCTCACGACGCGCG
>JAQTVL010000070.1 GCA_028706835.1 Phycisphaerae bacterium
CGGGCAGGTGGGCCTCGACGGCCGGCTCGGTGAACTCGAACGTCGGCGCGGGTCCGATGCTGATGGCCGCAGGCCACTGCCCGCCGCCGGACCGGGCCACGCCGGCGTACACGCCGTCCGCGGGCAGCAGTTGCGATTCGACCGCAACGTTGGCCGTCGGAAACCCGATCCGCCGCCCCTGTCCTCGCCCCGTCACGCACCGCCCGACCAGCCGATAGGGCCGGCCGAGGCACTCCGCCGCCGCGTCGACCGCGCCGCCGCCGATCAGCCGGCGGATCAGCGTCGATGAAATCGTCACCGGCTCGTGGTGGCCGGGCAGCAGCCGCTGCACGCCATGCACGACCTCGACGCCGAACCCGAACGATCGCCCGAGCGCCGCCAGCGTGTCGATGTCGCCGCAACGCCCGCGCCCGAAACCGAAGTCAGGCCCCTCGACCACCACGCGCGGGCGGAACCGGTCCGCCACGACCGTCCGCACGAACGCTTCCGGCTCCAGGCCAAGCAGCTCGCGCGTGACCGGCATGACCAGCACCGCGTCCGCCCCAGCCTGCTCCAGCAGCCGAAGCCGAAGCTCCACCGGCGTCAGTTCCGGCGGCGCCTGCCGCGGGTTCAGCACCGCCATCGGGTGTGGCTGGAAGCTCATGACGACCACCGGCCTGGCCAGTTCCGCCGCCCGTGCAATCAGCCGCTGGTGCCCGAGGTGAACGCCGTCGAAGTTTCCAATGGTCAGCGACCCGCCCGCGGCAGCAGCGTCGACCTCGTTGAGTTGGCGAAACACGATCATGGCGTCCCTCGTCAGGCGAACTGTATCGGGCGGCGCGGGGGGTGTCAACCGAAGGCAATTGTCGAATGCGGAATGGGATTACCACGGATTTCACGGATTACACGGGTATTGTCCTATCAGAATCCGCTCCGTGAAATCCGTGAAATCCGTGTTGATCCATAATTCGTCATTCTTTCGTCATTCGTCATCCGGAATTCGTCATTTACGCCCGATTTTTTCGTATACTATCCCCGACGGGAGGAATGGTTGCCTCCCGGGGTCCCTTTTTCGCTGGAGGCACTCAAGCTGGCCAAGACACGCAAGACCACTAGCGCCACTGACGCCAGCCGGAAGCTCGCCATCGAGCTCGCCCGGCTGGCAGCCGACGACCGTTGCGACGATGTGCTTGTGCTCGACCTTCGCGAGCGCTCGCCGGTGACCGACTACTTCGTGATCGCGACGGGCAGCAGCGACCGCCAGCGGCGGACCGTCGCCGACGACGTGGTGAAATACGTCCACGAACGCCACATGTCCGTGCTGGGCATGTCCGGCGTGGAGCAGCCGGACTGGGTCCTGGTCGACGTGTTTGACGTGATCGTCCACGTCTTCGACGCCGAGACCCGCACGTTCTACGACCTGGAAAACCTGTGGGGCGACGCGCCGCGCGTCCGGTGGCAGAAGGCGACGCGAGCGAAGAAATCCGCCGCGGAAACGGAACCCGGCACGCAATAGGAAATGCAAAGTGCAAAATGCAAAATGCAAAGTGAAAAGTGCAAGATGAAGAACGGCGTATGCCGCTTGCGTTTTTGCGGGGCCGGCCTTCGACAGCCACACTGCTAAACTGCAACCGCAAGAACGCCATTTGCCATTTTGCCTTTTTCATTTTGCATTTTGCATTTCCTGCTTTTCTCGCCGTCGAAGGAATCATCATGAAGCCGATCATCGCCCAACTTGCCAGCCGACTCGCCGACGCCTTTGCCTCGGCGCTGGGCGTCCCCGCCGACACCATCGACCCGACGATCCGCACCACCACCGACCCGAAGTTCGGCGACTACCAGTCCAACGCCGCCATGGCCCTGGCCAAGCGGGCGAAGACGAACCCGCGACAGTTGGCTGAGAAGGCTGTCGCCGCCGCGAAGCTGGACGATTTGACGCTGCCGCCGGAGATCGCCGGGCCGGGGTTCATCAACCTTCGGCTGCGCCCCGAGTTCGTCAGCCAGGCCATCGCCGCCATCGCCGCCGATGAGCGGATGGGAGTGGAGCAGGCCGCCGCGCCGGAGTCGGTCGTGATCGACTTCTCGTCGCCGAACATCTCGAAGGAGATGCACATCGGCCATCTGCGCAGCACAGTCTTGGGCGACGTGCTGTCGCGCGTGCTGGAATTCATCGGCCACAGGGTCTTCCGCCAGAACCACGTCGGCGACTGGGGGACGCAGTTTGGGATGCTGCTGGCGCATCTGTCCGAACTGCCGGCCGGCAGCGCCGCGCCGGAACTGAGCGACCTGGAGAAGTTCTACCGCAACGCGAAGAAGCGTTTCGACGCCGATCCGGAGTTCGCCACGAAGGCCCGCAAGACCGTTGCCCTGCTCCAGGGCGGCCAGTTCCGCGAACAGTGGCAGCAGTTCCTGAATATCTCGCTCGCACACTGCCAGGCCAACTACAAGCGGCTCGGCGTGACGCTCCAGCCCGAGGACGTCCGCGGCGAGTCGGCCTACAACGACGACCTGCCGAAGGTGATCGAGGCGCTGGACAAGGCTGGCCTGCTGCAAGTATCCGAGGGCGCGAAGTGCGTCTTCCTCGACGGCTACGCGAACAAGGAAGGCAACCCGCTGCCGTTCATCGTGCAGAAGTCCGACGGCGGCTACCTCTACGCCACGACCGACCTGGCGGCCCTGCGGTACCGGGTGGCCACATTCAACCCGACGCGGATCCTTTACGTGACCGACGTGCGGCAGTCACACCATTTCGGTTACATGTTCGCCGTGGCGCGCAAGGCAGGGTTCGCGCCGGAGAACGTGCAACTCGTCCACGTCGCGTTCGGCACGATCCAGGGGCCGGACGGCAAGCCGTTCAAGACCAAGAGCGGCGAGAACGTGAAACTGGCGGACGTGCTCGACGAAGCCGAGCAGCGGGCCCGCAAGATCGTCGAGGACAAGAACGCGGACCTGCCCGAGGAGCAGAAGCAGGCCGTCGCCCGGGCGGTCGGCATCGGGGCGGTCAAGTACTTCGACCTGTCGAACAACCGGATCAGCGACTACCGGTTCGACTGGGACCAGATGCTCGCGCTGACCGGCAACACGGCCCCGTATCTCCAGTACGCATACTCCCGCGTCCGGTCGATCTTCCGCAAGGGAGGCCTGTCGGACACGCAGGTGGCCGCCATCGCGAACGCCCCCGCCTTGGCCCACGACAAGGAGCGGGCATTGGCGATTCACCTGCTCCGATTCGGCGAGCAGTTGTCAGCCGTGCTCGACGACTACCGCCCGAACATCCTGACCGACTACCTCTACGAGCTGGCCATCCGGTTCAGCGGGTTCTACGAAGGCTGCCCGGTCCTCAAAGCCGACGAACCGACCCGCACCGAGCGTTTACTCCTGTGCCACCTGACGTCGCGCGTCATGAAGCAGGGCCTGTCGCTGCTGGGCATCGACGTGATGGAGGAGATGTAGGAATTGCGGATTGAACAACCGCGACGCTTTCTCACCCATCTGGACAGGCAGTCCCGTCTGTCGTTCGGCGACGTGTGTCTGCGATTCACGCCGAGGTTGCTGTTGGTTACCACCGCATGCTGTCCGTGCGGGTTCCTTGCTGTCGGTTACAGGCGAAAGATTTTTCGTCAAAAGCGCGCACAAAAGCGGCCCACGCTCTGCTGCGAAGAGGCAAGCGAGAGCCGACGTCGGGGCGGAACGCCGAGGCGGGGACGTACGCCAAACCAACACGGGGGGGCGTGGTCCAGCGCCGCGGTCACAGACGACGAAGAGGGCGAGGAGAGTCAACCGCCGATTAACGCCGACGACCGCCGATGAACAAGAAGTCGGAATTCAGGAGACAGAATTCAGAATGGACATGAGGAGCCGAGGCCTTTGTCCTGATTCTGAATGCTGACTTCTTCTGAATTGTGGATTCTCCTCGCTTATCGGCGTTCGTCGGCGTTCATCGGCGGTTGATTCCTCTTCGCGGCCCTTTGTGGGCAATCCTGTATTTGTGCGCGCTTTACCCAGAATCGACCCCAAGAAAATCTTCGAGATTTTCAAAATCGGTTACTCCTTTTGTGGCAGTCACTTGCGATTTTCGACCCACCGAAAAAGCGCGTACAAAAGCGGACCACGGACCCTTATACGGAGGCGCGATGGTTTTCTAGAAGCCGTCGTCGCCCCGTGTCGGGTGGCGAACTCGATCTCGAACGAGCGCTCGTCGGGATCGGTTCGACGCCCGGCACTGTGCAGTGCCAACGAGACAATGCTCCTACCGAGCTTTCGTCCCGTGCGGCGCCGTGAGTGGCGAATATGTTCGGGGATCGCAGGCCCAAGGTTTGCGGACTGCGGCGACGACGCTTGGAGCGAGTAAGGCTGTCTGCTCCGAGCGACTTGGCGTCCTAACTCCCCTTTTGGAGTACTGGTCGCTGGACCGTCAGCCGGTCCGAACAGACGCGTGATGATCACGCCTTGACCCTGCCTGCCCTCGAGGGACCCGTTTGTAGGTAGTTGGCGTCCCTCCGCAGCCCGCCTATACGCTCCGACGCAATTCGCCCTGGCCAGCCGCGGATGCAGTGCAGTACCGTAGTACCCCAATGCGGAGGCCGCGCGTTACCTCGCGGGCCGCACGGGACGATCTTTTTACAGACCAGCCGGTTTCACGGAGCCTGAACGCGATGATGCGTGTCAGGCCGATTTCGCGCGCGCAGGGGGAAGAAGTGGTCAGTGAACAGTGGTCAGTGGTCAGAGCAGACACGCCAGGCCGCCGCTCTTTCACTGACCACTGACCACTGACCACTGATCCCTGACCACTATTCCTCACAGCGGCGGCAGGACGATCGGGTCCTTTGGGACAAGTCGGGCGGCCTTGGGAACATGGGCAAGATGCCCATGCCATGATTGGCTGACGCCCCATCCGCCTTACTCGCTGGCGGTGTCATTGCGGCTTGTCGCGGCGGCTGCCGCTTGGTCTAATGGCGTCCGGATTGCCCGTTCCGACTCCAGGAGAGCAAGCAACATGGCCAACTCTGAGCCGAAGAACTATGCGGAAAAAGTCTACGCCGGCGTGCTCGGAAAAGTCATCGGCGTCTACCTCGGCAAGCCGGTCGAGGGCTGGTCCAACGCGGACATCGAAGCCCGGCTTGGCGAAATCTGGTACTACGTACACAACCGCCTGAATTACCCGCTCGTCTGCGCCGACGACGACATCTCCGGCACGCTCACGTTTCCGCGGGCGATCGAAGACCACCAGGCCGGTCGGGCGATCACGGCCGAGCAGATCGGGCGCAGTTGGCTGAACTACCTTATCGAGCATCAGACCGTGCTGTGGTGGGGCGGCATGGGCGTGTCGACGGAGCACACCGCCTGGCTGCGGCTGGCGGCGGGCGTGCCGGCGCCGGAGTCCGGCTCGATCGGCATGAATGGGCTGACGGTGGCGGAGCAGATTGGCGCGCAGATCTTCATCGACGGATTCGGCATGGTTGCGCCGGGCGATCCGGACCTGGCCGCGAAATTAGCAGGCGAGGCCGCCCGCGTCAGTCACGACGGCGAGGCCGTCTACGCGGCGCAGGCCGTCGCCGCCATGGAGGCGGCTGCGTTCGATGAATCGAACATGGACACGCTGTTGGACGTCGGCCTGTCGGTGATGCCCGAGGATTGCCTCATCGCCCGGATTCATCACGACGTTCGCGGCTGGGCGAAGAAGTTCGGCGACAACTGGCGCGCGACGCTGCGGAAGATTCAGGCGAAGTACGGCTACGACACGTACGGCGGCGGCTGTCACATGGTCCCCAACCACGCCGTGATGGTGATGGCCTGGGCCCACGCCCCGGACGATTTCCAGAAGTCGCTGATGATCGCCAACACCGCCGGCTGGGACACCGACTGCAACAGTGGAAACGTCGGCTGCCTGATGGGCATCAAGGACGGCCTGGCGGGAATCAGCGCCGGGCCGGACTGGCAGCGGCCGTTCGCTGATCGGGTGGTCATCCCGACGGCGGAGGGCACGCACGGGATCTCCGATGTGCTGCTCCAGGCCGACCTGATCGCGCGGCTCGGCCGCGGGGTGATGGAGTGGGATGCCCCGCCGGCGCCGAAGAACGGCGCCCGGTTCCACTTCAGCCAGGTTGGCGCCCAGCACGGCTTCCTGCCGGAAAGGTGCGTTGCGACCGAGGATCACGTCTACGTCACCAACGGCGACAAGCGGCTGTCGGTGCAGTTCATCAAGGTCGCGCCGGGCAAGCCGGTGCTCGTTTCCACGCCGACGTTCCTGTTGCCCGACCAGATCGCCCGCGCCAAGGGCGGTTACTCGCTGGCGGCCACGCCCACGATTTACAGCGGCCAGACGCTGACCGCGGCGCTGATCGGCGCCGCGGGCGAGCGGATTTCCGCACGCCTGTTCGTTCGCTACTACCAGCGCAACCCCGATGCCGCGTCTGAGCCGAAGCAGATACTGACCGGCTACGCCGAGAGCAAGGAGGTCAAGCTCGCCAAGGGCAAGACATCACGGATTCGCTGGACGATGCCGAACACGAACGGTTGGCCGATCGCGCAGCTCGGCCTGCGGATCGACGGGCCGGCCGGCGGCAGCGGCATCGTCGAGGTCGACTGGATCGACTGGTCCGGCGCGCCGGACGTGGACTTCAGCGACGCGCTGACGCCGGAGCGAGGGCAGGGCAGTTTCCTCGGCTGGATCGGCAACTGCGGGGTGACCTATCGCAACGCCTGGGGCCCGAACACGACGCTGGTGAGCAACCGCGGCGTTGGCCTGCTGCACACCGGATCGATGGACTGGGTCGATTACGCGATCCGCGCGAAGATGGCGATGCGGTTGGCCGACCGTGCCGGCTTGGCGGTCCGCTACGGCGGCCTGTATCGCTATGTCGCGCTGGTCTACAACCGGATCGCTCGCGAGGTGCAACTCGTTCGCCAGTACGACGAGGACCGCGACGTCATCGCGGCCGTGCAGTACGACTGGCCGCTGAACGAGGTCCACGAGTTGAAACTGGCGGTCCATGGCAATGAGGCCATCGGTTTCGTTGACGGTAAGAACGTGCTGGACGGCGAGATCGCGGAAGTCAGTACAGGCCGGCTGCCGACGCTCACCGCCGGCGGCATCGCGCTGCTGACCGACAGCGGCACGACCAGCTTCAGTCGCGTGCGGGTGAAGTAGGTTTGTTCGCGCGGGAAGTTCCGGCGTGATCGCCCGCGCTCTCGTGCGTCTCGATTGCGTCGAGGCTTCGGGTCGCGGCTAAGCTAGAAACGTATTACACCTTCAGCATCGGATCGCCGAACTCCGCGGCCAGGTCATTCAGCGCGTTCATGGCGGCGGCCTGCTCGGCGTCTTTCTTCGCGGGGCCCCAGGCGGACGTGAATCGGCGGTCGCCGATGCGGACGGAGATCTCGAAACACTTCGCGTGGTCCGGGCCTTTCTCGTCGAGCACGTCATAGATCGGCGCCCGGCTGAACTGCTGTTGGGCGAACTGCTGGAGGATGCTCTTGTAGTTCCGCAGGTGGGTCGACGCGATCGCTTCCTCGATCAGGTCGTGGAACGCCCGCATGATGAACGCTCGCGCCGCCTCCAGGCCGCCATCGGTGTAGACCGCGCAGATCAGTGCCTCCAGTGCGCAGGCCGGCAGCGACTTCGGCAGGTGCGCCCGGCTGTGCATCCCTTTGCCCAGTTGCAGAAAGTCGGCCAGGTTCATGGCGTCGGCCACCTGGGCGCAGGACTTTCGACTGACCAGCAGGCTCTTGATCTTGGTCAGTTCGCCCTCGAGGTATTCGGGGAACCGGTCGTAGAGCGCCTCGCAGATGACCAGCCCGAGCACCGCGTCGCCGAGGAACTCCATCCGCTCATTGCTGAGCAGCCGGTTGGCGGCGACCGAGGCGTGTACGAGCGAGCAACTTAACAGCTCGAGGTTCTTGAACTGGTAACCGATGGCTTTCTGGCAGGCGTCCAGCACGTCGCCGGACACGGACGGAGTGCTCATAGGTCTTCCCGTGTAGAGCCGACGGCGAACACCGCTGGAATGGCCCCGGGCCAGCGGCTTTCGCGGTCGGCCGGCCGAACTCGGCCTGGCTAATGATCTCTTCACTATACGACGGAACCGTATTTCTGCCAACCCTCAAGTCGATGCGTTCGTAGATACAATCGATGCCCTTGGGCTCTGTCGCAGATGAAATGATGGATTGGGTGCCATGCCTGCGACGGCTGTTTGGTCGCAGGCATGTCTGCCCCGGGTGGACATGGCTGGCCCGCCGTCCAGAACAGCCGGACGGCGTTCCAGCCATGGCACCCATCAATTCACGTGCGACAGAGCCCTTGCCTGATGAATAGGTCGCCGGAGTGACGATAAGGGCAGGTTGAATCCGCCGGCCGCAATGCGGAGCGATGCGTGCAAGGATGTTATTCGGTTGGCGTTTTGAATCACGTGCCCCTATCATGGACATCGAATCGCCGGCCTTGTCCGGCGCGCGAGATACGCTGGGTGCCTGTTGGAACCTCCGACCACGCGAGACTGAATATGATCCGATCATCGCTTGTTCTATTTATGGCGACGGTGCTGTTGGCTGCTGGTTGCACGACTCCGCCGGCGGCTGAGACCCCGCGGGCCAATCCCGTTGGGGCCTTCACCGCGGGCGCTCTGACCGACAAGGACATCCTCACCGCCGACCAGCTTCGGCCGGGCATGACGGGCTATGGCCTGACGGTCTTCGCCGGCGCCAAGCCGGAGAAGTTCGATGTTGAGATCATTTCCGTCCTGCGGAACTATCAGCCGCGAACCGACATGATCCTGATTCGCTGCGCCGGCCACGGCCTGGAGAAGACCGGCATCGCGGCGGGCATGTCCGGCTCGCCGATCTACATCGACGGCAAGCTGATCGGCGCCCTCGCCTTCGGGTGGCAGTTCAACGTCCAGCCGATCGCCGGCGTCCAGCCGATCGCACAGATGCTCAGCAACAGCGGCGTGAAGTGCTCGCTGCCGCCGGCCAGCCAGTGCGATCTGTCGATGGAGCCGAGCGGTCCGGCGGCGGCTGCCCGATCCGGCGGCAGCGTCAGCCTGATGGGCGTGTTCAGCAAGGACGAGGCGGTGCGGCGAGCGGCCGACCGCCAATTCGCCGCCAAGGCGAAGTTCCGCGGCGACGATACGCAGCTTACGCCGCTGGCGATCCCGCTGACGATCAGCGGCGGGTCGTCGGCCGCCATGGATTACCTCCGCGGCGAACTCGGCGACAGCGGGATGGTCGCGGTGCGATCCGGCGGCGGGAGCGGCAGTGGCAGCGGAGATCCGCGCATGGCGGATGCCCGCATCGAGCCCGGCTCGACCCTCGCGGTCCCGCTGCTCTCCGGCGACATGGACGCCGCGGCCATCGGCACGGTGACGGCCGTCATCAACGACCGCGTGCTGGCGTTCGGCCATCCGATGTGGGGCGAGGGCCCGGTGAACATACCGATGGCCACGGGCATCATTCACACGTTCATTCCGTCGATGATGTCGAGCTTCAAGATGGGCTCGTGCGGCCCGGTGGTCGGCGCGATCCGCCGCGACGAGTCGCACTCGATCCTTGGCGTGATGGGGCAGAAGCCGTACATGGCGCCGATGACGGTGAAGGTGAGCGACTGGGACGGCGGCGAGCCGAAAGTCTACCACTATCGCGTCGCCGACGACTGGTTCTTCACGGCCCGCATGGCCGCCATGGCTGCGGTCTCCAGCGTGACCGCCGACCACGGCTCGCCGCTGGAACTGACCGTGTCCTATCGCGGCGCCGTGAAGTTCAACGGGTTCGAACCGTACACCTTCGAGGGCATCGGCATCGGCCAGGGCGCGCTCGGCGAGATGGCCATGCGAATCGCCCTTCCGATCCGCGGCATGCTGAACAACGCCTGGGGCAAGGCGATGGTCGAGTCGATCGACCTCGAAGTGCGGGCGGTCAACACGATGCGGATGGCCCGCATCGAGCACGTCCGCGCCGAGGCGACCACGCTCGCCCCCGGCGAGCCGGTCGTCATCCGCGCGACGCTCGAGCAGTGGAAGAAGCCGCGGCTGGAGAAGACCTTTACCGTGAACCTGCCGGCGGACCTGCCGGACGGCACGTATTCGCTGTCGCTGCTCGATGCGGACTCCTATCGCAGCGTGATGCAGCAACACGACCCGCGGACATACGCGCCCGAGAATATGCGCGAGATGGTCGAGGGCTTCCGCCGCCTCGCCCAGCCGCGGGACGACAATTTCTACCTCGTCCTCACGCTGCCGAAGGGCGGCTTGGTCGGCCGCGACGAGCGGCTGCCGTCACTCCCCCCCAGCCGGGCGATGATCCTGTCGCAGGCCGGGCGAGACACCTATCGTCCCTACACGGAAGACAAGGTGTGGATCGAACCGATGGGCACGGTGGTGGCCGGCTCGCACGAATTCCAGATCACGATCGATCGGAACAAGAACAAGAAGAAGTAGCTTTCAGCGATCAGCGGTCAGCCTGTCGTGGCTGAAAGCTGATGGCGGAGGGCTTCAACACCGCTTGGGAGAACACATGACACGGACTATCGCTGCGACCTTTGGATTCTTCATCGCCGCCGGTCTCTGGATTGGCCTTTCGCTGGCCGTGGATTCCGTCAACGTCGAGCAGGACTCGACGGAGGAGTTCCAGGACGGCACGTTCGACGACGTCGTCCTCAACAACCTTGGCGAACTGAAGCTGGCCCGCAAAATGGACTCGCTGCTCAAGGGCGACAAGGACGTCGCGTTCGTCAATGCGATCGTCGCTGACGACAAGGGCAACGTCTACGCGGCCACCGCGCCGAGCGGCAAGCTGTTCCGCATCACGCCGGCTGGCGAGTGTGAACTGTGGTACACCGCGAAGGAGAAGACGCTCCAGTCGCTGGCGACGGGCCCGAAGGGCGAACTGTATCTGGGCACCGGCGGCGGCGACGGCAAGATCTATCGCGTGACCGGCAAGAACGCCGCTGATCTCGTGCTGGAGCGCGAGGGCCTCGCTTACGTCTGGTCGATGGTCGTGCTGCCGGACGGCAAGATTGTCGCCGGCACCGGCCCGAATGCGGAATTGCTGCTGGTCGCGCCCGACGGCAAGGCCGCCGCCGGCGACGTGCTCTACAAACCGGAGAAGGAAAAGCAGAAGAACATCCTGTCGGTCGCGGCCGATTCCGGCGGCAAGACCATCTATTTCGGCACGGACACCGACGGCCTGGTGCTCAAGTATGACCTCGCTGCCCGCAAGCCGTTCCTGCTCTACGACGCCGAGGAGTCGGAGATCGCCTGCCTGGCGGTCGCGCCCGACGGCACGGTGTACGCCGGCACGTCCGACCCGCGGGCCGGCGCCGACGGCGAGCACGCGGTGGACGAGCCCGACGGCGAACCCGATGGGCCCGCCGTTCACGGCGCCACCTCCGGCCGATCCACTGGCGACGATGCGGACGATGACGCCGAGACGCCCGCCGCCAAGCCGAAGGCCTCGCCCGCGCCGCAGAAGCCGGCCACCGTCGAGCCGATCATCGTTCCGCCGAAGAGCGACCTCAAGTTGTCGGCCTGGCCGACAGGTGTCCGGCCGCTGGCCGACGTCGCGGCGGCCGACGAGCCGCTGGCGGCGCCGACCACTCGCCCCGGCGACAAGGGGCGTAAGCCCGTCGTCGCCGGCGCCAAGCCCGTCGGCAAAACGCCGACCAGCCGGCCGGCGGCGGAAGATAAGGACATGACCATCGAGAGTGTGTCGAAGATCGTTCGCGGCGGGCCGCACGGCGGCGGGCGAGTCAGTCACGACGGCGGCGAGTCCGGCGGCGGAAACGCGGTCTATCGCATCGACGCCCGCGGGTTCGTCA
>JAQTVL010000625.1 GCA_028706835.1 Phycisphaerae bacterium
CTGGCGGTTGATCGCCCGGCGGACGAACGCGAGCATCGTGTCGCCGATCGGGAGGGCAAACGCGACCAGCCCGCTGATCGACAGCGTCAGGCCGAGGGTCCCGCGGACGCCCAGCAGGGCGATGCAGGCGGCGACGATGAAGCCGAGCAGCATGGAGCCGGCGTCGCCCATGAAAATGCTGGCGGGGCGGTGGTTGTAGACCAGGAAGCCGACCAGTGCGGCGGCCAGCGGCAGGGCGATCACCACGACCAGCCTCATGTTGCCCAGCGGGATGACCTCGGCGCGGTGGAAGAAAAACGCCCCGGCGGCGATGGCGGCCAGGCCGGTCAGCACGATCGCCGTCACCCCGCCGCACAGGCCGTCCAGGCCATCCAGCAGATTCGTCGAATTGCACGCCCCGATGACCACGATGACTTGCAGGGCGAGGGCGACGGCCATGCCCGGCGGGCGGGTGGGGTCCAGCACCGCCAGGCCCATGAACCGGACGCCGAAGGCGAACAGCAGGATCGCGGCGGCGGCCTCGGCCAGCAGCCGCTGCCATGGCTTGATGTCGCGGATGTCGTCGAGCAGTCCGACGAGCAGGATGCCGCCGCCGAGGGCGGCGACGACCCAGACCCGCGCGTCGACGCCGGCGGGGTGGACCAGGCGGGCGGCGAGAAGCCCGGCCAGCCAGGCGACGTAGAACCCGACGCCGCCGAGGTAGGCGGTCGGCTTGGCGTGCGGCTTGAGCAGCGCGTCCGGGGTGTCGACGATGTTCAGCCGGCGGGCCAGTCCGCGTGCGGCGGGCACGGCGAGCAGGGCGGTGGCGAGCGCAACGGCGACAGCGACGAGGACGGCGATCAAGCTGGGGGTCATGCCCATGGGTGGAAGTCATTATCGGCCAAAAGCGGCGGCGAGCCAAGCGGCGTTTTTCCCGCGAACCCGGGCGGGGCGCATCCGTAGTGCAGATATATCTTAAGATGTTTGTGGAATAACGCCGATCTGATTGTGCGTGGAAGGGCATCCATAAGTTGCCTTGCAGTTGCGGGACGCGTGACGAGCCGAACTGACAACAATGCGGCTGCGGGGTTGTCGCCCGCAGCGAGAATGACGGTTGCGCCTCGCGGGGGCGAGGCGGACGCCGTTGTCTTTCCCCGCCCGATGGACATCTTCACACGGGGGAGGATCGCCAAGATCGTCATCCTGGCGATTCCGTTCTTCTGGCTGTTCCACGGGACGATGTGGCGACTGTTCCGCGTCTGGTGGGAAATCCCGGACTGGAGCCACGGGCTGCTGATCCCGGCGTTCAGCGTCGGTATCTTCCTGTACATTCACGACCGGTGGCGGAACGTGCCGTTGCGGGCGGCCTACAGCGGGCTGCTGGTGGTGTTGGCGTCGTTCCTGGTGTACATCGTGGCGGTGTGGTGGCTGAAGCTGGCCATGCTTCAGGACTACGCGTGGTGGCTGATGCTGTTCGGGCTGGTCATTACGCTGTGCGGGTGGAAATTTACGCGGGCGGTGTGGTTCCCGCTGGCTTTCATCGGGTTCGGGATTCGTATCGGCGGTGTGGCCTACAACAAGATGTCCGGCACGCTCCAAGTGATCGCTGCGCACTGCTCGACGCTGATCCTGAAGCTGTTGCGGATCAATGCGGACATCGAAGGCGTCATCATCGACGTGTTCACGCGCTCGGGGCAGCAGTATCCGATGCAGGTGGCTGAGGCGTGCAGCGGCATGCGCATCCTGATGGCGTTCATGGCGCTGGGCTCGCTGATCGCGTACGTCGTGCGCCGGCCGTGGTGGCACCGGCTGATCCTGGTGCTGGCGATCCTGCCGATCGCGGTGCTGAGCAACGTCGTGCGCGTGACCGGCATGGGCATCCTGTACTACTTCGACAAGAAAGAGTGGGCGACGGGCTTTGCCCACACGCTTGAAGGCATGCTGATGCTGCCGCTGGCGTTCCTGATGTTCTGGCTGCTGCACTGGGTGCTGTGCAAGCTGGTCATCGAGGTGCCGGGCCCGGAGCAGGACGGCGAGGATGCTCACGGCGCGCCGGCGAACGATTCGCCCCCACCCCTGCTGGCCGAGGTCGGCGCGACGCTGTCGGCGGACGGTCAAGGTCTGGCTGTGGGCGACCGGCGGGTTGGCCAGTGGTTGCGAACGCCGTCGTTGGCTCGCCAGGACGCCGGCCGCGGCTGGCGGGCGCTGGCGCCTGATCTTCGCGAGCCGCACTTCAGGACGCTGGCCCTCGTGATGTTCTCGGCTGCGATCCTGTGGGGATTCGCCAGCCTGGGCTTCGGGCTGGTGTTCAACAAGCAGGCCGTGCCGCTACGGCAGATGCTGGACGCCTTCCCGCGCAAGGTGGCCAGCAAGGGCGGCAACGCCTGGTTGGCCACGAGCCTGTCGCCCCCCGCGGAGGAGCCGCAATCGCACTTCACGGAAGTCATCACGGACCTCGCGGTCGAGAAGTTCCTCGGCGCGACGCACCCCTATCGCCTGCGCGGCAACAAGAACTTTGACCCGAAGCAGCCGGACCCCGCGCCGTTGCTGACCACACCGCAGTACATCCAGCGCACCTACAAACTGGTCGACGCCGGCGGCCAGGACGTCCCGGGGCGGCAGGCGTATTTCTTCATCAGCTACTACACCGGCGAGCCGGACGTCGTCCCGCACGTGCCGGAGCGCTGCTACCTGGGCGCGGGCTGGCGGGAGGTCAAGAACATCGATCGCGACCTGACCATCCCGGACCCGAAGAATCCCGGCACGCCCCGGCAAATCCCGGTGCGGTTCGTCCAGTTCGGCAAGGGCGAGGAGATCAACACCGTCGCCTATCTGCTGTGCTTCAACGGCCAGATCTCCAGCAGCCACAACGAGGTGCGCTGGAAGCTGAACAGCCCGCTCGGCAAGTACGCCTACTACTCCAAGATTGAGATGAAGTTCTGGAACCTCAAAACGCTCGACGAGATCATCCCCGCCGTC
>JAQTVL010000071.1 GCA_028706835.1 Phycisphaerae bacterium
GGCCTGCTGGACGGCCTTGGCCTGTGCGGCCAGCCCCTCGAACCGGCTGGGGGCGAGCAGGTCAGGCCAGGGGTAGCGGGCCAGGTCGTCGATGGTGGCCTCAGCCAGCGGCGGGCGGCGGACCTCGTAGTACAGGCAGCCCGGCGACCGCTCCCAGGCCACGCCCCAGGAGTCTACGATGCAGTCCTCGGAGACCGCCCTGGCCAGTGGCGATGGCGCGGGGCCGGGCGCGATCATCCGGCCGTCACTGCCCAGCCGGACGAGCACGTCCTCCTCCAGCCTGGCGTACTGCATCGGCTTGGAGATCCACTGCGGGGGCCGCCCATGCAGGCCGAGGTGGTTCTTGAGGTTCTCGTAGGCGGGGCCGAGCAGCGTGGTGACGCCGCTGGTGCCGATGAACAACGGCACGCGGTCGGGCTCCTGGTGGCTCAGCGCTGTCAGCACGCGTTCGCGCGAATTCACCTTCGGCTCCTTCCCACGACGCAAACCTGGGCGTCCGCCGCGACGAGGGCGTCGATCCTCGCCTTGCGGGCGGGGTCGACGGGCTCCAACGGCGAGACGGGATTGCCGGCGCCCAGGCCAAGGGCCGAGAGGGCGTACTTGATGCCGGCGATCCAGTTCGGCCCGGAGAGCGGCAGCAGGTCGCGAAGGTGCATGGCCCGCGTCATGCCGACGGCCAGTGCCTTCCGGTCGCCCTTGACTCCCGCGCGGTACAACCGGATGTAGAGGGCGGGGTCGTAGTTGGCGCAGACAGGCACGATTCCCTTCGCGCCGGCGAGCAGGGCGCGGTCGATCAGGGCCTCGTCGCCGGCCAGCACGTTCAGCCCGGCGTCGCGACCGCGGCGGATCAGGTCCAGCAGGTAGGCGCGGTCGCCGGAGCTTTCCTTGCAGGTGCGAATCCACCCGCGCCGCGCCATCTCGCACAGGGTGTCGACCGCGACGATCGAATTCGTGCAGCCGGGGATGTTGTAGGCGATCAACTCCATATCGCCGGCTGCCTCGCGGGCCTCGCCGAAGAGGCGCAGGTGTTCGGAGGCCGTCTTGACGGTGATGTAGTAGGACGGCGTGACGACGACGTGACGGTAGCCGGCGTCGCGAAGCGTCCGGACCTTGTCAGCTACTCGCCGGGCGGAGGTGTCCATGGCGCCGCCGAGCAGGGGAACCCGGCCGGCCACGGCCTCGACGGCGACCTCGATCATTCGCCGCCACTGGCGATCGGTGAGCAGGGGGCCTTCGCCGGCGGACCCGCCGACGAAGATTCCGTGAACGCCCGCCTCGATCAGGCGGTTGAGGACCTTGCGGAAGGCTGGGCCGTCGACGCGGTCGCCGGAGGCGACGGGGGTGATGACCGGAACGATGACTCCGTGAAGCATGGGATACCTCTTTCTTATCTCACCGTGATTGGGTAGCGGCCGTACTTGAAGACGGCCTGGCGCAGGGCGTCGTAGTTCTCCATTCGGATGTAGTAGGCGGGGCCGGGACTGATGCCCACGGCGTATCCGCCGCCGGGGGCGAGGTCGGCGATCCGCCGGCGGACCTGCTCGTCGACCTGCTGCGGCGTGCCCATGGCCAGTTCGGCTATCGGGACGCGATCCGGCTCGCGGAACCAGATGGCGTCGAGGAACCGCCGGAAGTCGGGCTGGGGATCGGCGGGCATGGTGTGGTCAGGCTCCTTCATTGGGGTTTATCGCAAGGAAGCCCTTGCATCCCGGGCGCCTTGCACGACGCGAACGAAGGCGGACGCGGCCTGTTGGATCTTCTTGATGTCGCCGGCGGCGTAGGCGGCGGCGTCGAGGCCGTTGGCCAGGAACGTCACGATCTTCGCGCCGGCGCGGATGTAGTCGGCGACGTTGGCGGCGTTGATGCCGCCGGCGGCCATCATGCAGAGGTTCGGGAACGGCCCGAGCACCTCGGCGAAGAAGCCCGGCCCGACGGAGCAGGCGGGGAAGACCTTTATCACGTCGGCGCCGAGGTCGAGGGCCTCGGATATCTCGGTGGGCGTGATCGCGCCGACGACGCTGACGACGCCCAGCCGCGAGCAGGCCTTGACGACCTCGGGCTTGAAGCCGGGGCCGGCGATGAACTTCGCGCCGGCCTCGACGGCCTGCTCGACGGCGCGTGCGGTCATCACCGTGCCGGCCCCGACGAACTGATCGCGGGGCAGGGCGGCGACGGCTTTGCGAATCAGGCCGAGCGGGTCGGGCATCGTCATGGTGTATTCGATGCAACCGATTCCGGCGTCGTAGAACGCCCGGCTGGCGGGGAGCAGATGGGTGAGGTCCATCGTGCGAAACACCGGCAGGACGCCGGACTGACACATGCGGCTGACGATTTGCTGTTTGTCCATGAAGGCGGTTCCTTTCGTTGAATGCCTGTTATCGGCTCATCGACTGAAGCGTACGCCGGGCGCAAATGACGAATTCCGAATGACGAATGTCGAATGAATGACGAATACCCAATGACGAATGGGCAAACGTCCTTGCTGTTTGTGGAGTGCGGTAGCGCAGCTACCGCTTTGCCCGGGACGCGAGGGCCGCAGTGGGGGCAAGCGAAAGCGGGAGCTGCGCTCCCGCACTCCACAAAAGGAAATACCCCGGGGCCGTGTGCGTCATTCATCATTTACATTCATTCGTCATTGTGAACTTGCTGCTGCTTCGCCCAGTAAACGCCGGGCGACATCGCGAATCGCGTTCGGGGGGCCGCGATAGGCCCATACCTGGCTGACGTTTTCACATTCCCGCGGGCTGGCGGACGGCAGCAGGGCGGGCGAGTGATATTCCATCTCGCTGAAGTTGCCCAAGGCCGGATTGGATACGTTGCAGACCTGGACGGCGTAGCCGAGTTCGCCGGGGCTGTCCCAGGGCGGGTCGACGTAGCTGCCTGAAAGGTCCAGTTGGAACTCCCGCACGACCAGCGACCATTCGCGGCCGACCTGGTGCAGATAGCCGAGCCGGCCTGTGCAGTCGGCGGCGCGAACGCCGATCTTGTGCTCGCCGGGGGAGTTCATGCGGTAGGCGATCAGGCCATCGGCGGAGGTCAGGTCGGCGGGGGCGATGCGGCCGAACCACAGCCGCGGCTGGCGGCGGCCCCGGGTCGGAATGAGCATCCGCCCGCCATGGGGCAGTTGCAGCAGGCTCCAAAGGCCGACGGCGGCGGGCAGGGGGGCCAAGGCTTCCAGGCGGGTGCGGAGTGTGTAGCCGGCGTACCGCAGGGTTGGCGGGGGAGGCACGTCCGCGCGCGACGGACATGCCTGCGACGAAACAGCCGTCGCAGGCATGGCACCCGGCGGGTTGGCGGTTTTGGCCGGCGGGGGAGGCACGTCCACGCGCGGCGGACATGCCTGCGACGAAACGGCCGTCGCAGGCATGGCACCCGGCGAAACCCCTGGATTCTCGGCGTCCTCGGGCACGGGCAAGATGCCCGTGCTACGATCGCGCCCGTGCAACGGGTTGGCGGCCCAGGAGATCGACCGCGTGATCTGGAGGGACAGGTCCTGCCCGGCGCGCGAGGCGCGGGGCGTCAGGCGATTGGTCAGGACGATTGAGTCGCCCTCGCGCCGGGGGGAGTATCGGCCGGGGTCGAGGGACTTCTGCTGCACGTAGACGGATGCGTCGGGGTAGTTGGGCAGGAAGAAGTCGATCTCCGGGGCCAGCCAGGTGCGGTCGCCGCCGGTGTTGGTCCAGCCGGGGGAGGCGAACATCGCCCGGGCGGAGTCCGCGGCGTCGAGGGCCGGGCTGGTCCAGAGGAAGTTGGCGTCGCCCTCGGCGGCGAACAGGCCCAGCACGCGCCCGCCATGCGGCAGGACGGCGATCCGTTGGTTGTCCGGCCCGGGCAGCGTTTCGAGCGACTGGCCGGCGTCCGCGATCGTCTTTGTCAGGTGGCTCAGAGTGCTCACGGTTTGCCGTTCGCCTCCGCAGCGGCGGTCATCGATCGTACGCCCCGAGTTTCAGGCCCGTCTCCACGAAATACCGGTAGGTCTCGTAGTCCACCAGGTTCGACACGCTGTGATCCACCTGGAGGACATAACCGCCGCCGGCCATGGCCGCCGGAAGCTTGCGTTCCAGCTCCGCCAGGACCGCCCGGCGATCGTTGGTCTCCAAAACGCGTTCGTCCATGCCGCCGATCAGCGCGATCCGGTCCCCGTACGCCTTCTTGATCTTCAGCAGGTCCATGCCGGACTTGACTTCCATCGGCTGGAGGCAGTCGATCCCGGCCTCGATCAGGCTTGGCAGGAGCGATTCGACGAAGCCATCGGTGTGCAGTACGACCGGCAGCTTGCGGCTGTGGGCGAAGTCGAACAACCGTTTGTGCGTCGGGAACAGAATCTCGCGATACATCGCCGGCGACATGAATGGGCCGTTGCGGAAGCCCAGGTCATCCCAGACCCAGATGCCGTCGGGCAGGCCTTCGCGGTCAAACAGCATCTCCAGCAGATGAATCGTGACCCGGGAGTAGACATCGCACATGTCACGCACCCAGTCCGGATCGAGCGCCATGCCCATCAGCAGGTTCTCATGGCCGCACATGGGGCTCATCAGGTCGAACGGGGCGACGAACCCGGCGCAAAGGAAGACTTCCTGCCGGGCGCACCGGCCCTTTGCCTCCCGATACCCCTCAAAGTTGACACGCCGCTCATACGTGGTCGAATCGAGCAGGCGTGGCCGGATGTGCTCTTCCCAGTCCCGCCGCTCCTTGACGAGGAATCCCACGTGCTCCGGTGCCCCGGAGCCGCCCTTGACCCAGCGGAGCAGGGCGCCGTTGCCGTCCCGGATCAACTTCGACGTCTCGTCTTCCTCGACCACCTGATTGCCGGCATCGGGGTCCGCGACGAGATCTACCACCCGCCACCAGCCCGGCGTGATCTCCCCGCCGGTCCGCCGAACGTCCAGGCCGAAGTTATCGCTCACCATCTCCGGCTCGTCGAAGTGCCCCTCGTCCGCCCATTTCCGGGCGGTCTCCTTCCAGAACACCTCGAACAAACCGACGCGATCCACCGGCTGATGCCGGAGGATGCGCGATATCCGCTCTTTGCCAGTCAATGAATTCATTTTCGCTTCTCGTGATTGTTCACGTTACCGGCCGGCGCCGTGGTGCTGCCCGGCTTCATGCCGCCGCCCTGCGTCGCCGACAAGGCCGCCCGATAGCGCGGCTCCAGCCCGGCCTTGGCGCGAATGGCCTCCAGCGCGTCCTTCGCGGGCTCAGCCGTTTGCAGCACGTTGTTGCGCCACGCCTGCTGTTCCCGCGTGCAGTGATTGAAGTTCACCGGCTGGCCGACGTTGTAGACGACGTTGTCTTCGAAGACATACCCTTTCACCCCATAGTCCGCGCTGATGCCGTCAAGGTAGATTCCCGCCACGGGGTTCTGCACCGTGCTGAGGGTGGACGGCCGGATGTCGTGGATCAGGTTGCCGCGGAACGTCAGCGTCGGATACGGTTTGGCGAAGTTCCCGCCCAGATAGATGCCCGCCCCGTCCACCGCCGTTTTCATCACGTCGTGAACGTGGTTGTACTCGATCGTGCAATTCCGCATGAAGTTGAGGTTTCGCAATCCGTCGCCGCCGGACACGATGCCCGCATAGGAGATGTCATGGACCCAGTTGTGGGCGACCGTGCTGTCTCGCGCCAGGCCCAGAAGGATGCCGATGGCCCCGTAGAACTCATGGCCGCAGTCGTGGACGTGGTTGTTGGCGATGCGAAGGCCCGTATGCTCGCCGCCCTCGATGTCGATGACGGCCTTGGGGAAGAAGGACAGGTCGTCGCGGTCGGCCGAACCACCCGCGCTGATGCCGCCGGCGCCCAGGTCGTGGATATCGTTGCCCTCGACCACGATGCGGGCGCAGCCGACGCCCAGGAGTATCCCCTGGCCGCTCGCATGCGCCACCTCGCCGTCGGTGAATCCGCATCCGACGGCGTGCTCGAAGCGCACCGCGGGGTCGACCAGCCGGCCCGCGGGCGGCTCGAAGTCCACGATCATTGCCCCGAACCACGCCAGGAACCCCTCCGGCGGCAGCGGCCAGTCCGCGTACGCCACCTTGAGGCCCTTGAAGTGCAGGTTGCGAACGGGTTTGCCTTTCGCCCCAGTCACGGCCAGCAGCGTGTTCTGCGCGACCGGCGCCACCACCGAGGCCTTTGTCATGTCCTCACCGGCGCGGGGCCAATAGGACAGCACGCCCGTCGAGCGGTCCAGATACCACTCGCCCGGCTGGTCCAGAAACTCCGCCGCGTTCTCGAAATAGCACTTGCGGCCGTGTACCGGATACCCGATGTGGCAGTAGAACGGCAGGCTGGGCGCGACCCACTTGAACGGCGGTTTGAGGACCACCGTCTGCGCCTTCTCGTCAATGCTGCCGAGCCGCTTGCGGGACGCATCGTTGTTGTAGAGCCAGACCACTTCGACGTCGGCCGGGTTCTTCCAGGCCGCGATCGGGTGGTCGACGCTGATCGTCAACTCGGCGGGATCGTTCCATTTGCTGGCCTTGCCCAGCAGCAACTGCCCCTGTTCCGGCGCCGGATTGGTCTCGACGCCTTCCCGTTTCACCGACGCCAGTTTCCACCACGGGGCGTCGATGTTCGGGGTCCTGGCGCGGATGGCCCGGCGGTCGTTCACGAACAGTTGCCGGAAATACCACTTGCCGGCTTTGACGTCCGGCAACTCGGCGGTCCAGATATTGCCCTCCCCCTTCTTCCATCCGGCGATCTGCCGCCCGCCGGACAGCACGACCTTCTCGCCCGGGACCGCGGCATAGGTGATCGAGAACTTCTCCGTGCCGGAATCCTGGGGCCCGAAGGCAATCGCCTCCGTCTGCGAATACACGCCGCCGTGGATCAGCACCAGCACGTCGCCGGCAAGCCCGACCGCGACTTTCGCGCGGATCGCGTCGCGGGCCCGCCGCACCGTCGCGAACGGCTTGTCCTTCGTCCCCGGATTCGTGTCCTTGCCGTTGACGGCCACATGAAAGTCCGCCGGGCTCGATGCAACCATGTCGGCCTCCGCGTTGTTTGCCCGGGCGCACCCGGCCACGAGCAGCATTCCTACGATCAATCTGCCGGGAAGTCCGTGCATCTCAGTGTCCTCTCGTCCTCTTGCAGATCACAATTATCTCGCGTGGGCATGGCCGGCCCGCCGTCCAAGACAGCCGGACGGCGCTCCAGCCCTGGCCCCCGCCTTTCACTTAGCTCGCCGGTACAGCACGGTCACTGCCGCCGGCGCCTTCTTCATCTTCACCGGCAGCCGGACGCGATTCGGCCTGCGCCGAGCGCGGACAGCACGCTGGCCAGCCACGCTCGCGAATCGAGCATCTCGTCCGCCGTGACCAGGTTCGAATAGTCCGGCCGGGCACTCTTTCGGTGCGTGCTCATTGGATTCCTCTCGTCTGGGGTTTCGGGGACTCGGGTCCGGCGGCGACCTGAAGGACGTCCATGTCCACGTGTTTGGCGCCTCGGGGATCGTAGGCCGGCGGCTTGGGGTCGAGCCACGCAACCAGGTCTTCTCGAATCGCGAAGGCGAAGAAGTGGTTGCCGGTCGGGTTGTAGTGTCCGATATACTGCCGTTTGCAGTAGTCCTCCGGCGTCAGTCGGAACGCCGCGTAATCAGTGCGATATCGCGCCAGGATGTCGACGATCGGCAGGCCAACCTTGGCCAGATCGTCCACCAGGCTCTGATCGCGCCGGGGCGCTCCCGACAGCGCGCGAGCCACCTCGCTTGCGCTGTAGCTCAGAAGGATCATCAGCCGCTTTCCTCGGGATTCGGCGAACTGCTTGGCCATCCGCACGATATGCCCAGTGGAGGCCCATGCGTAGGCGTCATAGAGGCGATCCAAGCCGACGCCGAAGAATTCCGCCAGTTCATTCAGGTCGCTGATGTCATCCACGTGCCCGCCGCCGGCGAGGACCTGGAGTTTGACGATGGGATCGTTGCGGAATGTTTCGTAAACGAACGAGGGCTCACTCAGCCGGCGAAGGGATTCGGGCGTTGCGAACGGATTCGGGCGCTCGGCCCAGGAACCGGTTTGGAGGTCCAGTCGGATGTGCGCCCACGGCATGGCATGGAAACCGGGGTTGTCGCGATGCTCGGCCTGAAACCAGGGCAGATGCAGCCATCGGCAGGCCATGAGGCTGCGATAGTGGTCATCATTCCACACATTCAGAATCACATAGGGCGTGCCGGCGTCGGTTGTCTCCATGCGTTTCATTCGCAGATACGCCTGGTAGACGCCATATCCGCCGACGCCGAAGTTGCGAATCGGCTCTCCGAAATGGGCGGCCAGGGCCTCCTGCCACGTCTCCCCGTCGCTCACCTGGTTGCACTCGGTGAAACTGTTCCCATAGGTGTTGACCCGGCACGGGCGATGGCGATAGTTCACCAACCGCCGGGCGCCGTTGGGCTCGAACGAGTAAAACACGTTGCACCCCGCCACCCCGTCCTGGCCCACCACGTCAGCAGGCAGATACGCGAGTTCGGGATCGAACCGGGTGCCGGCGATGGCTTCCGGATGGCGAAACGACTCCGTGCCCTTCGCGGAGAGGGCGCATGACTCCAGATACTCTCTCAGGTTAGCCATGACGCTCCTTCCGAGTTGCCCCGCCCGCCGCGTGTTGGCCATAGATGCGGATCAAGTCCAGGCCGAGGTCCTCAGCCATGCCCTGTAGGCGAAGCATCACGTGGTCGGGCAGGGCCATGCCGTCTTCGATCGCCCGCTGCCGGGACTCGTGCTCCATCTCGCCGGGCAGGTAGATTCGATCGCTGCCTTTGGCCTTGGGCGCACTTCTGATCTGGCGAGTCAATTCGTCCATCCGCCGCTTGAAGTCGGCGACCGGCTCAAAGGCGGCGATGTGAATGGCGATGAACGTATGCGATTGACTGACGGGCGCGACGGGGCCACCGCCCCAACTGCTGATGCCGTTGCCGAACGCGCCGCCGCTCAGCACACCGGTCAGGATCTCGACCATCAGCGCCAGGCCATAGCCCTTGTGCGCCGCCATCGGCAGCAGTGCGCCGACGGCTGGATAGCCGGTCGGGTCGGTGGTGGGCAGGCCATCCGCGTTGACGAGCCAGCCGTCCGGGATCGGCTTGCCGACATCGCGCAGCGCGAAGACCTTGCTTGCGGCGACGACGCTGGTGGCGATGTCGAGCATGACGGGCGGCTCGTCGCCCGCGGGCACGGCGTAGGCGATGGGGTTCGTGCCCAGCACGGGGCCTCGCGAGCCGGGCACAGCCATGCAGGGATCGACGTTGGTGAAGCTCAGGCCGATCATGTCCTGACGGGCTGCCAGGTGCGCGTAGTAGCCGGCGGCGCCGTAGTGGCCGCTGTTGCGGACCGTGGCGACGGCTATTCCGGTCTGGTGGGCCTTGTCGATGGCGGCGGTCATGGCCAGCACCGACGCCGGCATGGGCATGGAATGGTGGCCGTCGAACGTCGCCCAACTGGCGCCCTGGCCCACCAGCTCGGGTTTGGCGTGCAGGTCCATTCGGCCGTCGCGGTAGCTCTGGAGCAGGGGGCGTAGCTGCTTGGTCCCGTGGGTATAAGTGCCCCAGGTGTCGGTGGCGACCAGAACCTCGGCCGTGATGTCCGCGTCGGCGCGGTCCATGCCGGCCTTGAGCATGGCCTCGACGCAGAAGGCGTGGAGGTCGTCGGGGCGAACAGGTTTAACGCACAGCGGCATGGATGTCCCTCCGGGGTTATCGGCGTCCGACGCCGTTGACGACGTTCACGAGCGGCTGGCCCGTGGCGGCGAGGGCGGCGGCCTTTGCCACGTCCGTCCGAAGCTTGGTGGAGGCCTGGGGCGAGGCCGAGGCCATGTGGCTGGTGATGATGACGTTGTCCATCCTCAGCAACGGGCTGTCCGTGTTGATCGGCTCGGGGTCGGTGACGTCCAGGGCGGCCGCCGACACCTGGCCGCTCTGGAGGGCGGCGATCAGGTCGGCCGTCTTGACGAGCGTGCCGCGCGACGCGTTGACCAGGACAACGCCGCGTTTCATCTTCGCAATGCTCTGGGCGTTTATGATGTATCGCGTCTGCTCCGTGCTGGGGCAATGGAGCGAAATGAGATCGCTCTGAGCGAACAACTCGTCCATGCTGACCGGCTCGCAGCCGGCGGCGCGGACCTTCGCGGCGTCCAGCGCGGGGTCGAAGGCGATCAGGCGGCACTTGAACGGCTTGAGCCGGCTGGCCACCTCGCGTCCGATTCGCCCGAGGGCGACGATGCCCACGGTCATGTTCTTGAGTGCGTGAAGCGAGGCGAGCGGGGCGGGGCACTTCCACTGGCCGGCCTTGATGACGTTCACGCAGGGGACCACCTGCCGGGTGGCCGCCAGGATGAGTGCCAGCGTATGGTCGGCCACCTCGTCGATGCAGTAGTCCGGCACGTTGCAGACGGGGATGCCCTTGGCGGCAGCCGCCTTCAGGTCGACGTTGTCCACGCCGATGCCGTAGCGGACGATGATCCTGCTCTTCTGCATGGCGTCGATGGCCGCCGCGTCGACCGGGGCGAACTGGGTGATGACGATGTCGGCGTCGGCGACCAGTTCCCTGAGCTTGGCTGGGTCCTTGCCGGTCTTGTTTCCGACCACTGTGCAGCCGAGCGGCTCGAGGATGGCCGCCTCAATGTCCAACGTGTCGAACCCATAGTCGGTCACGGCAACTTTCAGCATGGCATGTTCTCCTGTTAGCATGAACCCGTAGAGGCATCGCCCGGGAATTTCACCCCGAGCTCCGATCCCAATTGTTGCAGGTCGGCCACCACTTCCTTCGGCACGGGAATGCCGTCCCGCCGGCGGCGTTCCATGGCCTCGAATTCCTTCTCGCCGGCCACATAGATGCGGGTCTGCCCGTCGGCCTTGCGGGACGACTTCATTCGCCGCAGCAGCGTGTCCATGTCGGCGCGGAATTCGTCCACCGGCCTGAAGGCGTCCACCCGCCACGCGCCGAAGAAGTGCGACACGTTGGTCATTCGCGAATCGCCCCCGGCCGACTCCGGATGGTCGGCCGGTTGGGCGAGGGGCGCCCCAGCGAGCAGGGCGGTGAATATCTCGACCCACATGGCCAGCCCGTATCCCTTGTGCCCGCCCGTCTCCTCGCCGGCGCCGCCCAGGGGCAGCAGGCCTCCGCCGACGGACCCCCGCACGTTGCGGAGGACCAGGCCGGGGTCGGTGGTGGGCAGGCCTCGCTCGTCGGTGGCCCATTCCGCGGGGATCGGACGCCCAAGCCGTTCGTTCGCCTGGAGTTTTCCGATGGGAACGGCGCTGGTGGCCATGTCGAGCACGAAGGGGCGTTCGGCCCCGGCGGGGATGGCCACCGCCATCGGGTTCGTGCCGAGGATGGCGTCGGCGCCGAAGGTGGGGACCACCCAGGGGTTGGTGCCGGACATGCACAGTCCGATGCAGTCGTGCTCCAGGGCCATCATGGCGTAGTAGCCGGCAATGCCGAAGTGATTGGAGTTTCGCACGGTCACAAAGCCGGCCCCAGCCTGCCGCGCCTTTGCGATCGCCAGTTGCATCGCCCGGCGTGCGATGGGGGGGCCCAGCCCGCCGCCGCCGTCGATCGTGGCGGCCACGGGCAGGTCGTTCAGGACTCGAACCTGGGGGCAGGGCACGATGCCGCCGGCCAGAATCCGGCGTGCGTACAGCCAGCCAAGGCGGGCGATCCCGTGGCTCTCGATACCCCGCAGGTCGGCTGTCACCAGGACGTCGGCTGCGCAGCGGGCATCCTCATCGGGCACGCCGATCTTTCGGAACACCTGTGCGCAGAAATCCCGCAGTGGTTCCGCGGCC
>JAQTVL010000072.1 GCA_028706835.1 Phycisphaerae bacterium
CCCCACTGCTTGGCCTGGCGGAGCAGCGCCTCCGGCGCGGCGGCCAGTGACTTGTGGGCGGCCAGCTCGCTCTCGAAATCCACGAGCTGCTTGATCTGCGTGAGGAACCACGGATCGATTCGCGTGTACTGCGACACCTGCTCGACCGTGTAGCCCATCTTCAGCGCGTAGCGAATGTAGTACAGCCGGCCCTGCGACGGCACGCTCAACTTGCGGAGCAGGTGTTCGGTCGGGATCGGGTATCGCTTGGCGGCCTGCTCGCCTTCCTGGGCGTGGGTGGCGCCGTTCTCCGAGCCGGCGCTCCCGGAACCTGTGGTTCCGGGCTTGGCTGGTTTGCGGACGGACTTCAACCACTTGTCGAACGTGTCGAGCCCGAGCCCGAAACGCTTGACCTCCATCGACCGGATGCCCTTCTGCAAACTCTCCTTGAACGTTCGGCCGATGCTCATGGCCTCGCCGACGCTCTTCATCTGGGTGGTCAGGGTTTCGTCGGCCTCGGGGAATTTCTCGAACGTCCAGCGCGGAATCTTCGTCACGACGTAATCGATCGTCGGCTCAAAGCACGCGGGCGTCAACTTGGTGATGTCGTTGGGAATTTCGTCCAGCGTGTAGCCGACCGCCAGCTTCGCGGCGATCTTGGCGATCGGGAATCCGGTGGCCTTGCTGGCCAGGGCCGAGCTTCGCGACACGCGCGGGTTCATCTCGATGATGACCATGCGCCCGGTCTTCGGGTCCGTGCCGAACTGGATGTTCGACCCGCCGGTCTCGACGCCGATCGCCCGGATGCATTTGATCGACTGGTCGCGCATCCGCTGATATTCCTTGTCGGTCAGCGTCTGAGCGGGGGCCACTGTGATCGAGTCGCCGGTGTGGACGCCCATCGGGTCGAAGTTCTCGATCGAGCAGACGATGACGACGTTGTCCTTCCGGTCGCGCATCACCTCCAGCTCGAATTCCTTCCAGCCGATCACCGACTCTTCGATGAGCACCTCGCCGATCATCGAATACTCGATGCCGCGGGCGGCGATCTCCTCGAACTCGCTACGGTTATACGCGATCCCGCCGCCCGACCCGCCCAACGTGAAGCTCGGCCGGATGACCACCGGCAGGCCGAGCTCGTCCGCCAGCTTGCGGGCCTGGTCCATGTTGTAGGCCAGGCCGGATTTCGGCAGGTCCAAGCCGGCAGCCAGCATCGTTTCCTTGAACAGCTTGCGGTCCTCGGCCCGGTGGATGGCCTGTCGCGTGGCGCCGATCATCTGGCAGCCGAAGGCGTCGAGGATGCCCTTGTCAGCCAGTTGGACGGCGGTGTTCAGCCCGGTCTGCCCGCCGAGGGTGGGCAGCAGGGCGTCGGGGCGTTCCTTCTCGATGATCTTGGCGACGGCCTCGACGGTGACAGGCTCGATGTAGGTGCGGTCGGAGAACTGCGGGTCGGTCATGATCGTCGCCGGGTTGGAGTTGACCAGGACGATCTTGTAGCCTTCTTCGCGCAGCGCCTTGCACGCCTGCGTGCCGGAATAGTCGAACTCGCAGGCTTGCCCAATGACAATAGGCCCGGAACCGATGATCAGGATGGACTGGATATCCGTGCGTCTGGGCATAAACCCGCCGGCGGTAACTAGTGAGCATGCAAAACAACAAGGCATCCGGGCCGTCAGCCCGGAGCAAATCTCGCAGATGATAATATGCGTTGGGGATTGCTGCAACGAACAAAAAAAGCAGTGGCCAGTGGTCAGTGAACTAGTCAAGAGCAACTCCCAGTGATCGCTGGCCACTGATCACTGGCCACTGGCCACTGTTCTTCAGTCCAGCGGCACGGACCAGCGGTTGTGCCGCGTCTGGAGCGGCGAGGGGTGGAAGGCCGCCAGTTCCTCCGTCACGGCGATCTGGCCGTAAGCGAGTTGGAACCCGTCGAAGCGGCGGATGCTGTAGCCGGGGTCCGGCACGCGGTGCGAGCAGACGCGCTCGCGCACGCCCGTCGGCGAGAAGTTGTAGATTCGGATCGTGTCCAGCCAGGGGATGAACCGGTCGTGCATGACGACCACGTCGGACCGGTTGGACACGGCGTAGAAGACGGCCTCGCCGGGCACGGGCACCTGCTTGTTCTGCCCGAGCGCGGAAATAATCGCGACCGTCTCGCCGTTCACCTTCCGGCTGCACGTGATGGTCACGCCGCCGGTGAACCGCTGCGGGCTGGCCAACGCCCCCTCGACAGTGATCGTCTCCAGCCGGGCGCCTGCGGGCGGGGCGTAGGGCATCGGGTCGACGGTCTTCCCGATTGACGAGCAGCCCCCGGCGACAACCACCACAGCCAGAACGACCAGCCGGGCCAGCCGGCCGGTCCCGTTATCGGCATTACCATGGTTGGTATCCATGTCGGCCGATATCGTCGAGGCCGGGGGGACACTTTCGTTAAAACCGGCAAAGCTGTATCATTCGGAATTCCTTTACAGGAACGCGGTGCTTATGTCGCTGCTGACGCTCAAAGAAATCCATGTCTCCTTCGGCCCGCAGACGGTGCTCGACAATGTCGGGCTGGTCGTCCATCCCGGCGACCGCATCGGCATCGTCGGGCCGAACGGCGCCGGCAAGAGCACGCTGTTCGGCGTGATCCTCGGCCGGGTGGTCCCGTCCATCGGCCAGGTGTTCACGACCCGCGGGCTGCGTGTCGGCCACCTGCCCCAGGAGGTCCACGCCACCGAGCACGTGACGCTCGGCGAGCACCTGCGGTCGGCCTTCGCCTCGCACGACCAGTTGGCGGCGGCGATCCACGACGTGAGCGAGCAGCTTTCGACCTCGGACGCCGACGAGCAGGAGGCGCTGCTGAATCGGCTGGCGAGGTTACAGAGCGAGCTCGACGCCGTGGGCGGGTATCACTACGAGTCGAAGATCGGCGAGGTGTGCGCGGGGCTGAGCATCGACGATCTGCCGCTCGATCGCCCGATGACCTCGCTGTCCGGCGGGCAACTGTCGCGGGCGGCGCTGGCCCGGTTGCTGCTGACCAGCCCGGACCTGCTGCTGCTGGACGAGCCGACGAACCACCTCGACCTGGCGGCGACGGAATGGCTGGAGAACTTCCTGCTGTCGTTCAGCGGGGCGATGATGGTCATCAGCCACGACCGCTACCTGCTGGACAAGGTGGCGCAAAAGATCGTGGAAGTGGGCGGCCGGGGCCTGCGGCTGTATTCGACGACGTTCCGCGACTACGTGGCCACACGGGCGGTGCAGCGGGTGCAGCAGCAGCGGGAGTTCGAGAAGCAGCAGGCGTTCATCGCCAAGGAGCGCGACTTCATCGCCCGGTTCCGCGCCGGCCAGCGAGCCAAAGAGGCCCGAGGCCGCGAGACCCGGCTGGAGCGGATGATCCGCGACGGCGAACTGTCCGCCCGGCAGGTCCATGACGACAAGCCGTTCCGCTTCGAGTTCAACGTCGAGCAGCCGGGCGGCCAGATGATCGTCCGCTGCACCGACGCGACGAAGGCCTACGGCGAGCGGGTGCTGTTCACCCGGCTGAACCTGGAAGTGACCCGCGGGCAGAAGGTGGGCATCATCGGGCCGAACGGCGTCGGCAAGACCACGCTGCTGAAGATGCTGCTCGGCCAGGTGGAACCGGACGACGGCAAAGTCCGGCTGATGGAGAACCTCGACGTCGGCTACCTCGACCAGCACCTCGCTGTGCTCGACGAGAAGATGACGGTGCTGGCGGCGGTGGTCAAGGCCCGACCAGCCATGTCCGAAACGCACGCCCGGTCGCTGCTGGCGTGGTTCGGGTTCCCCGGCGACGCGGTGGCCAAGGAGATCGGCAACCTCAGCGGCGGCGAGCAGACCCGGCTGGCGATGTGTACGATGGTGCTGTCGAACCACCAGGTGCTGCTGCTCGACGAGCCGACCAACCACCTGGACATGGCCGCCCGCGAGGCGCTGGAAGAGGCGCTGCTGGCGTATCCCGGCACGATCATCGTGGTCAGCCACGACCGATACTTCCTCGACCGCGTGACCGACCACCTGCTGGTGATGGCCCACGGCGGGGCGCACGAATATGTGCTCGGCAACTACACGTATTACCAGCGCCTGCTGGCGGAGCGCGCCCACGCAGCCGAAGCGGAGGCGGCGGAGAATCGCGTCAAGGCCCGCAAGGCGGCGAAGATCGACCGGCAGCGAGCCGGGTCAGCCCCGGCCCCGGCGAAAGGCGCCGACTGGCCCGAAGAGATTCGCCACCTTGCCAGGCTGTCCGTCGCGAAACTGGAGGAGAAGATCATCGACTTGGAGGGCCAGCTCGAAACGGTCCACGCCCAGTTTTCGGACACGAGCCTGTATTCCGACCCCGGCAAGCTGGCGGAGGCCACGCGGTTGGTGGCGCAGATCCAGAAGGACCTGGAGCTCTACAACGCCGCCTGGGAGCGAAAGGCGCAGTAGGGGCACCACGGTAGAGTTGCTCACCGGACGCCCTCCGCTTGCGTTTTCGCAATGCGGCGGTCGCTGGCCGGCCCCGCGAAACCGCAAGCTGACTGCATGGCCGCCAAGGTGAATCTGCTGGTGATGTGAATCTGGTGTTTACGCCGAAGATAGCTATCATGGAGGCGGGAACGAGGTCTTCTTGCAGGTCGCCTGCTGGGCACGGATGAACGGAGGCGAGACAATTCGGCGTGGGGCGCGGGTGCGGGCCGTGTTTCGACGGCTCCGCCCGGCGATCGTGTTCTACCTCTCGGGCGCACTGCTCTTTGAAGTGTTCCGCGTCGTCTTCCTGCTGCACAACAAGGGCACCATCCGCAAGGCCACCGTCGCCGACTGGCTGAACTGCCTTCGCGTCGGCTGGTTCTACGACACCGCGGTCCTCTGCTACATCCTTGCCCCGGCGGTGCTGATCCTGCTGCTCGTGCCGTGGCGGTGGTTTAACGGCCGGCTGCTGCGCGTCCTGGCTGCCGCCGTGGCGACGTTCTGGCTGGCGGGATTCCTGCTGGCGTGCGTGTGCGACCTGTTCTTCTTTGACCACTACGCCGATCGGCTGAACTACCAGGTGTTCAGCTACCCGGTCTATCGCCTGGAAGTGCTGGCAATGATCTGGGACAAGTATCCGCTCGGCTGGATGCTGGCGCTGGTCGGGCTGATCGCAGTGGCCTGCTACACGTTCTTCCGCCGGGTGGGCTGGCCCAGGCCGGACCTTGCCACCCCGCCGCTGGCGGCGTCGATCTCCGATCGCATGATCGGCGCGGTTGTCTTTGGCGCGGCTGCGATGAGCGGCTGCCTGGGCCCGCCGGAGCGGCCCGCCCGCGACGTCAGCCCGTCCTATGTCTGCCGCGAGCATGTGGTCAACCGGGCGTCGCTCAACTGCGTGGCCACCCTGACGCGGGCGTTCCTGGACATCTTTGCCGACAACAACCTTCGCCCGGCTGAATACGGCTTCGTCGAGCCCGCGCTCGCCCACCAGGCAGCCCGGCAACTGATCCTGTCGCCGCGGGACGTGCCGCTCACCCAGCCGGACGACCCGCTGGCCCGCATTTCGCCCGCGGCCCCGCTTCCCGCCGGGGGGGCGCCGCCCAACGTCGTGGTCATCGTGATGGAATCGCTGGCCAGCCAGTACGTCGGCTCGCTCGGCGGGGCCAACCCGTGGACGCCGGAACTGGAAGCGGTGGCCCGGCGCGGGATCATGTTCGAGAACTTCTACGCCGTCGGCACGCGCACCAGCCGGGGGCTGGTCGGCACGCTGGGCGGCTTTCCCGACCTGCCGGGCGTGCCGCTGGCGCAGCGAAAGCAGATGCGGGGTCCGTTCCTGACGCTGCCGAACGTCCTCCGCGACCGCGGCTATCGCACGCTGTTCATCCACGGCGGAAACCTGAAGTTCAACGATGTCCGCAGCTTCATCGCCGGCCATGGGTTCGAGACCATCGTCGACCGCGGCGACTTCGACGCCTACGTCGAGCAGCAGAAGCGCGATCCGGTCAGCATGCCCACCGCGTTCACCACGTTCTGGTCCGTCGACGACCAGTCAGTGTTCGTACGGGCCAACCAGATGCTGCGGCAGGAAACCAGGCCGTTCTTCGCGGTCATCCTGACGCTGACCAATCACCCCACGTACGAAGTGCCGCACGATGTTTTCGACCTGACGGTCCGCAAGGACCAGGCCTCCGTGCCGGCCGACATGACCGAGGAGGAGCGGGCGGTCCGCTACGCGGACTGGGCGGTGGGGGATTTCTTCCGTCGGGCGGGGCGCGAGAAGTATTTCGCGAACACCATCTTCGTGCTGACCGGCGACCACTGCCGCGACCAGCGCGGCATCTACCCGGTCGACGCCCCGAACTTCCACATCTACGGCGCGATGGTCGGGCCGGACAGCATCGTGAAGAACGCGCCGACGGCCGTCAATCGGGACGGGGCCCTCCGCATCGCGACCGTGGGCAGCCAGGCGGACCTGGCCCCGACGATCCTGGCCCGCCTCGGGCAGCCGTTTGCGCACTGCTTCGTCGGGCGCGACCTGCTGACCACTCCGCCGAACGAGGGTTTCGCGCTGCTCCAGCAGAACGGGTCGATCGGGTTTGTCCGCGGCGACAAACTGATGTGCATCTCGCCGGGGTTGCCGCACCCGGCGATCCGCGGCTTCCGCATCCTGCCCGACCGCGAGCAGGCCGAGTGGGGCGGCGGCGACAACGCCGACGAAACCCGCGAGTTGGCCGAACTCCACCACCTCGGCAGCGGCCTGTTCCAGACCGCCGCGGAGGTCTTCCAGGCCGGCCATCACCGCGTGCGGAACTGAAAGTCAAGAGGACGCCGCGGATGAACGCAGCGGGGGAAAGGAGCCGGAATCGGACGCGGAATTGGAGACGTTGCGGACGTGCGTGAATTGTGGCCAGCCGTATGGCGCGGAGGATTGGACCGCCGAGACGGCGAAGGCGATGAACCTGGAATCGGCCCCGCGTCCCCAGGGCCGACCCCGAAAACCAGTCGCGGCGGGGAAGGAAGACCAGTAATGTCCCAGTAATGTCCCCCCTTTCGCCCCCCTCGCCCCTATTCCCTCGCCCCGGCTTTGCGGAGAATGTTCGCGATCTGGTTGTGGTACTGCTGGCGAGCACACTTCAAGGCAGTGTATCCGAACCGGTCACGGGCGTTGATGTTGGCGCCCCTGGCCAGAAGGAACTCGACCGTAGCCTGGTGTCCATTCCAAGCCGCACCAGCGAGAGGCGTTTGACCGTCTCTGTTGACTTCATTGACATCTGCCCCGTGAGCAACCAGCAACTCGACGATCTTCTGCCGTCCATGGAGGGCGGCATCGCGAAGCAATGGATCGCGTGGGGTGGGAATCGATGGCAGTTTCGCGCCACCGTTCCGACTCAATAGTATCTCGACAACTTCCTCACGGCCGTTTCGGACGGCGGCCTCCAAAGGCGTACCGAAGAACGTCGAGACTTCGGGATCCGCTCCGGCATCAATGAGGATGCGGACGATTGATGCCCGGCCAGCACCGGCAGCGACCGACAGCGGAGTGCGATCTTGATAGCCGCGGGCGTTGACCCGAGCCCCCTTGCCCACCAGGAATGAGACAACCGGGCCGCGTCCTTCAACGGCGGCATACATCAGCGGCGTCCATCCTTTCCGTCCTTGGTCGTCGTTCTCGCCGACGGCGTCGACCTCGCCGTACCGAGCCACGAGAGTACGGACCGCATCCAAGTTCCCGCGGCCAGCGGAGTCGCACAGTTTCTCCTTCCAGGTCATCCAAATCCCAACGTGCCGACTCTTGGACGAGGCCGCAGTCTGCACATAGTCGCGCCAAATAGCCGGATCGCGGACTTCGTCCGGTCTGGTGTCAGCCCAACCTGCGAGGATTAGTTCTCGCCCAACATCACGCCGGACCGGCGGGCAATTCACATACTTCGGGAAGAGTACCAGAACGGGGAAGCCCTCTCGAAAGGGGTGCCCGCCCGAAATCTCGATACGAGCCAGTCGGTCGTCTTGCTCGATTACTACCAGCCGCGTTTGCCGGGCGAGAAGGTCGCGAAGGCGGGCGTCCAAGGCGGCTCGCTGGCTCTCGTCGAGAGACAAGATGTCGATGCCGGCCAGTTCGATCTGACGGCCATCGGACAGCGCCAGGGTCCGTCCTCCCGCCGGGGTGGCCTGCACGAATTTGTCGGCCATCGGGTCGGGGACGTCACGATACACCGTTCCTGTCAATTGGATGCATCCAGAGCAGAAATGAATCACAGCCAGGAGAATGGTGATCCGGGATGCTCGCATCGGCTTCGGCTTCCTTTCGGGCCTTGGGACCAGGCCGGCTCTACAGGAAGTATACTGGTTCGTGGTAATTGCGCAGCGAATTCTCAAACAAGCAGTTCGCAATCGGGAAAAGGGGCACGATTAATTCTTTGCGGACCGGGAGTAGCACGCGACGCCTATGCGGCGCTTCTTTCGCGGCGTCCCGTTCCGGGAGCCCGGAGGGCGATTGCCAGTAGCCACGGGCGAGGGGTGGACCTTCGCGCAGCGAAGGGCCAGCCGGAGCCCGTGGTACGCGGGTCGCCATCTATTGTGAGAGCCCGCGCAGCGGGCGACTGAGGCGATTGGCCGTCAATCGCCCGCTGCGTGGGCTCTCGGGATGGGGGCGGGGAGAAAGAACCACGGGCTCGCTCGATGCCTCGCTACGCTCGGCATCGAACTTTTCCCGTGGCTACTGGCAGTCGCCCTGCGGGCTCTCGGACTGGATAGCCGCGAGGATGCGGGGTGTTGTCGGTTGTGCGGTGCGGGGGGTGACGGGCAGGGGAAAAGCGGGGCCTTCGTCCCACGCACTCCGAAAGCGGGCTGCGCCCGCGGGACCGGCCTGCGGCGGGATCGTTCGCGATCTGGGCCACGGTGGGGCGTGGGCTTCCAGAAACGCCGGCTACGACACGCGGCCAGCCAGCGCCCACCGGCCACAGAGTTGGCTCGGGGCGATCGCTGTACGAGGCTGGGACGCGGTCGCGGGCCAAGCTGTTGGCTGGCTGGGGGTTCCAAAATACACGTGGCTGTAAGTCCTGTTGTCGGGTCCCGGCGGCGGTCGAAAATACTGGAGTTAGGCCAGAAACGCGGGAAAACAGCGTCGACTTTCGGCGCGGTTGCTGCGGGATGCCGCGGCATATAGGCGGGTTACTGTCGGATGCTGCGGCGTGCTGTTCGTTACACGAGTGTATTACCTGCCTAATACAGTTCCACGTGGAACATTGCTCGCGGCGTCGCAGCAGGTAGAATATCGCGCATGAGTCAAACATCCGCAAATGCCGCGATTGACGTGCCGGCGGCTGAGGCCAAGTACGCCCGGCTGCGGGAAATCCTCCGGTCCATGGGCAGCGTCTGCGTCGCGTTTTCCGGCGGCGTGGATTCAGCCTTCCTGCTGGCGGCTGCGGTCGAGGCGATCGGGGCGGATACGAAGAAGGTGGTTGCGGTGACCGGCGTGTCGCCGTCGCTGCCGGCTCGCGAGCGGGCGGAGGCGGGCGAGTTCGCCCGGCGGCTCGGTTGCGAGTATGTCGAGGTCGAAACGACCGAACTGGGCGATGAGAATTACGCCGCGAATTCCGCCCAGCGGTGCTACTTCTGCAAGGCCGACCTGTATCGCCACCTGCGGCGATTCTGCGAACAGCGCGGCTTCGCCACGATTGTCAACGGCGCCAACGCCGACGATACCGGCGACTGGCGGCCTGGCATGAAGGCTGCGGACGATTTCTCGGTCCGAGCGCCGCTGCTCGAGGCCGGGCTGACCAAGGCGGAGGTGCGGTTCCTGTCGGCTCGCATGGGGCTGCCCACGGCGGACAAGCCGGCGATGGCCTGCCTCGCGTCGCGGTTCGCTTACGGCACGCGGGTGACGGAAGAAGGCCTGCGGATGGTCGAGTCGGCGGAGGCGTACCTGTGGGGCCTCGGCCTGCGGAACTTCCGCGTTCGCTACCACGAGCCGAAGCTGGCCCGCGTTGAGCTGCCGGCGGAGCGGATTGCGGAGTTCTCGGCGCCGGCCCGGCGGGCGGAACTGGTCGCGCGGTTCAAGCAGATCGGCTTTGCATACGTGGCGATCGACCTTCAAGGCTTTCGCAGCGGCAGCGGCAACGAGGTGTTGACGCAGGTGGGCGTGAAGAAGAGTGGTCAGTGATCAGTGGCCAGCGGTCAGTAAGAGGCGGGTTGACGTTCGTCTCTTGCTGGCCACGGACCGCTGACCACTGTCCACTGTCCACTGACCACTATTGTTCCCGGTCATAACGTTGCTTCTCGTTTAGCGTATACATTACAATACTGCATCCACTCTTGAGAGGCCGCCCATGACCATGCGCTCCCTTCTCGCCGCAACATTCCTGCTGCTGTCACTTGCCGCGGCCTTCGGCCAGGAGGACCCGCCCGCCCCGCCGAAGCCGGCCAAGCCGGATCTCAGCCAGCCCGTGCCCGCGGAGCAACTCACGGCGGCGCGCATGATGGCCCAGCGGGGCATGGAGGAGATACCCAAAGGCATCGCCCAGCACTTCGGCCTGAACGATGACCAGAAGGCGGCTGTCAAGCAGATCATCCAGAACCGCTGGGCCGCCATTCCCCAGGTCGAACAGGACAAGATGCTCAGCCTGATGATTCAGGGCCGCCAACTGTCGATCAGCAAGCAGGGCACGCCCGAGGATTGGCAAAAGTTGGCCAAGAGCGCCCAGCCGGTGATCGAATCGACGCTGAAGATGTTCACCGACGCCGCCGGCGATTTCGAGAAGTTGCTCACGACCGAGGACCAGAAGGCGAAGTTCGCCGAGGGCATGACTGAATTCAAGGAGTCTCAAGAGGTCCTCCTGAGTCGGACCAGGAAGGTGGCCGACGGCACGGTCAAACTCCAGCCCGACGGCGAGCCGGAGGGCGGCTGGAACGACGGCGGGCCCGAGGGCCGCGGCAGCCGGGCGGCCCGCGAAGGCAACGATGTGCGAGTCGTCGAGGAGGAGATTGACGAAGTCGGCTCGGACGGCGTGACCCGCAAGGTGAAGGTCAAGCGGATCAAGAGCAAGCTGCCCGACGAAGCCACCGTCGCGGCCAACGAGAAATACTGGACCGCGTTCCTCAAGGGCTACATCGCGAAATACAACCTCGACGACAACCAGCGACAGACTGCCCGCCGAGCGCTCGGCGACGCCCTCACCCGCGCCCGCGAGGCGCGGACCCGGCTGAAGGCCGACCTCGACGCCGCGCAGGCGAAGGTCAAAGCCGCTGAAGCCGGCGACGACCCGCAGGCGGTCGAAGCCGCCCACGCCGCAGCCGACCAGCTCGTCCGCCCGATCGTCACCGAGTTCAAGGACCTCCAGCGCCGCCTCGACAGCCTGCTGACCTTCCAGCAGCGTGAAGCCGGCAAGACCCGCGGCGAGCTGTTCGGCAGCGCCAAGGCCGAAGCGAAGGCCCAGCCGAAAGATACGCCGGCTGACCCGTCCAAGGACCCGCCCAAGGACTCGGACCTGAAGGTTCACGTGATCAACTGAGCAGAATGCGAGCGCCACGCCGTGCGAACCCAGCAACTATCTGCCGATTTCTGCGTCGCCGGCGGCGGGATGGCCGGGGTGTGTGCCGCCATCGCGGCGGCCCGGGCGGGGCTTAAGGTCGTCCTTGTGCAGGACAGGCCCGTGCTCGGCGGCAACGCCTCCAGCGAGATTCGCGTGTGGATCCAGGGGGCGACGGCCAGCGGCGGCAACCGGTTCGCCCGCGAGGGCGGCATCCTCAACGAGATTCTGCTCGAACACCTCTACCGCAACCCGGAAAACAACCCGCACCTGTTCGACGCCCTGCTGCTCGACTTCGTC
>JAQTVL010000073.1 GCA_028706835.1 Phycisphaerae bacterium
CGACTCCGGGTCGTAGGCGAACCGCATGGTGGCCGCGCCGCGGATCTGGCTGATGCTGCCGCTCCGGGCCGAGCTCGACCCGCCGCCCTGGTACCACCCCAGGCTCACGTCGCTGTAGTTCAGCGACGCGTACACGTTGTTCTGCCCGTAGGTGTTCGTCGCCGGGTTGTCCACGAACAGCGCCAGAAACATCGACAACGGCCGGCCGCCGGTGTTGCCGGCCTCCAGCGCGACCTCAATCGTGATGGGTGCGTCCTGGTCCAGCGCCGCCGAGATCGTGCTCGTGTTCCCGCTGCTCTCGCACACCAGCAGCCCGTCGGTCACCTTCCAGTTGCCGCGATTGCTCTTCCACGGGTCCATCACGCCGCGGGCGAAGCTGCTGTCCAGCAGGCTGTCGGTCGCCTTGCCCAGGCTGATCGTGCTGACCATCTTGCGCGACAGCTTGAGCGGCCCAGCCGCGTCCGAGTCGATGGTCACGCTGTCAGCCGTGATCGTCTTGACGTCGCCGACGATCTGGTCGCCGTTGGTTGCCACCACCAGGTCGCGCCCGTCGCCGACGGCCTTGGCTGCCAACTCCACGTATTCCAGAGCGCTGGTCAGCACCTTCACCTCGCCGTCGTACTGCGGGCTGGCCAGGGTGAGCCGGCCGTCCGCGCTCAGGGCGAGCACCCTGCCGACGAGCTTGTCGCCGCGGCGAGTGGAGACGGTTTCCGGCTGGGTGAGGGGCGACTTGCCCCGGCCGTCCAGCGTTTCGCCGGCCCCGCGGGCTGGCGGCACGAAGATGCCGGGCTGGGCTTGGGCCCCTTGCTGGGCGATCGGCTGATCCGGCAGCATGTCCTTCAGTTGCAGCGCGGGCATCGGCACGGTGATGCTTGCGGGTTGGTTGGGCGGCACGTCCTGTGCGGTCGCCGCCCCGGTTGCCAGAAGTATCACTCCCGTGGCCAGCACCGGCATCCATCCCCGTTGTCGTGTCATGTTCGATCTCCTTCGTAGTCGCGCCACCTGTGTTTCCATCTTCGCCGTTTGTGGAGTGCGGTAGCGCAGCTACCGCTTTTGGCGGCAGGCGCGCCTTGGCGCCGATCCAAAGCGGGAGCTGCGCTCCCGCACTCCACAAACGTCAAAGACCTCTGCTGCCGTCGTCGTTTCGTATTGCCTCGGCGATCTCGTGCCGTCCTCGCCCGTCGCCAAAGCGGGGCCTTCGTCCCCGCACTCCAAAAGCGGGCTGCGCCCGCGAAAACGAATCTCACTCTTCGTCGCATTCCTCAGCGTCTCAGCGGCGACCTCGCTCTGTCTCCCACTCTCCCACTCTCCCACTCTCCCACTCTCCCCGTCACCTCTGGTAGATCGGCAACAGGTTGTAGTTGATCTCGATCGACAGCAACGCCATGGCGGTGTCGCACGTGGTGCCGCAACTGCCGTTGCTCCAGGAGCCGTCGCTCTGCTGGGCGGCGATGACCGCGGGCGTCTGAGCGTTGTTCCACGCCCGCCAGTAGCTGCCGCCCGCCTGATACATCGCCTGCGAGCAGTAGTACGACGCGTAATAGACGTAGCTGTCGCGCCCCATGCCGGCGTTGTTCGAGATCCAGTCAGCGGTGGCTTTCACCTCGGCTGACCGGTATTCGCCGGACAGGCAGAGGATCAACATGCCGATGCCGGCCCGGGCAGGGCTGGGCCCGTCGGCTCCGGTGTAGCCGAACCCGCCGCCGGCGCAGTAGGTGCTCTTGAAATAGGCCACGCCGCGCTTGATCGTGTCCAGTGGCACTTCGATGCCCGCGTTGGCAGCCGCCCGCAACGCCATCATCTGGGCGCCGGACACGGTGGTGTCCGAGTCCTGTGAACTCACGTCGTATCGCCAGCCGCCCTGGCGGTTCTGGCTGGTGACGATCAGGCCGACGGCCTTCTTGAGCGCCGGCCCGACGCGGGGGTCGTCGATGACGCCATACACCTCGGCCAGGGCCAGCGTTGCGAACCCGTGCGAATACATCGGGCTGCCGCCGCCGCTGAGCAGGCCATTCGCCTGCTGCTGCTTGATGATGAAGTCCACGGCCTTGCGGATCGCTTGGCCGTAGCGCCCTTCGTCGGGGACTTCGCCGTGGGCCAGGAAGGCCATGACCGCCAGGCCGACGACACCGGGGACGTTGCCGTACTGGTTGTCGGCCCATGAGCCGTCGGGCTTCTGGGTCTTGGCGAGGAACTCCAAGCCCCTGGTGGCTGCCCGTTCCACCTCGGGCGAGACGACGCACTCGCGGTCGGCGGGCAGGGCGGGGGCGGAGGCGTTGAACTCCCCGGCGGCGGGAGCCCGCTGGGATGCCCCGGCAAGGAGGGCGAGAGTCACGATGAGTGCGAGTGTGAACCAACGCATATCAGTTCCTCAGTTCGGAATCGCACCGCAAACCACAGCGGTGCCTTGCCGCTTCGCGGCTGCGACACCGCACTCCACAAACGGCGAAGAACTCAGCGGTCGGCTCTTCCGTTTTGCGAAACCGCGGCGACGTCGCGACGTTCTCGCGTTTCGCCCAAAGCGGGGCCTTCGTCCCCGCACTCCAAGGCGGGCTGCGCCCGCAAATACCATGCCCTTCTTCGTATTCCGCTCAGCGTTCTCAGCGCCTCAGCGGCAGTCTTCCCGGCCTCCACCTTCCCCGTCTCACTTCGGCGGTTCCTTCCTCAGCTTGTCGAAGTAGGCGTTGAGAAGGTCCTTGTATTCCGCCGGGAACTCCGTGTCGTAGCTGGCGCCGATCGTTTCGTCGAACCTCTGGCGCGAGCGGCGCCAGGCCTCGTTGCCCACCTGGCCCAGCGAGCTCGGCAGCAGGTTCGCATTGCTGCCGCCGGCGTAACCGCCGGACCCGCTGCCCCGCTGCATCATCTGCATCATCGCCTTGATTCGCGCCTGCTGCAACGCCCCGCCGCCGCCCGGAGGCTGCTGCTGCATTAACGCCTCCAGCATCGCGATGATCTGACGCTGCACGATTCGCGTCTGATCGCCGGTGTCGCCCTCGGTCAGCGCCAGCCGGCTGACGTCCATCTTCTCGCCGGCGGTCTGGATGTACTTCCGCAACTCGGGGATCTGGGCGAGCATGTCGGCCAGGCGGTCGGCGTCGACCTTCACGCCGGTCTGTTTGCGGACCAGATCGTCGGCGAGCCGCTTGAACGTTTCCTCCTGGGCGCGGAGTTTGTCGGCCTCGATGGTGCCCTGGTTGACGGCCTTCTGGGCGTTGACGATCCGCTGGAGCAGGAGCATCGCGGCCATCGAGGCGCCGCTTTTGCCGGCCTCGTTCATCTTCGGCTTCTCGCGCTCCGCGTCCTTGCGGGCGTCGAGCAGCAGGGCGAGGGCCTTTTTGCCGTGGTCGAGACCCTCGGGGAACTCGCTGTCGTAAAGGCGGATGGCGCCGGGGCGCATCTCGCGGGCGGCGGCGTCGAGCTTGAGGGCGGTCTGGCTGGTGAAGTTTTCGAGCTCCGCGACCAACATGCGGATGGCGGCGGACTGCTCGCTGACGTCTCGGCCGAGATCGGACTGCCGGCCGCCGAGGTCGTTGGCGACCTTGGCATCCGGCTTGCCGCCGCGGGCGATGGCGCTCTCCGTGCCGGCGTTGATGTCCCGCTGGCGGGCGATGAACTTGTCGATCTCCTTGATGATCTGCTCGCCGGCCTCCTGCTTCTCGTCCTTGTTGTCCTCGCTGCGCAGCCGCTTGGCGAGGTCGGCCAGCTTGCGGGCGAGGTCTTGCTGGTCGTCGAGGCTGGTCCCCAACTGGTTGTTATTCATGTTCTTGGCGATCTCGTCGGCCTGTGGCGACATCTTGCCGGACTCCATGTCCTGGGCGGCCTTGTCGGCTTTGCCGGCGTCGGAGGGGCTGCTGTCGGCCAGCTTGGCGGCGGCTTTGGCGAGTTCCCTGGCGAGGTCGTCGATGTCGTTCTTGATGTCGCGTTCGCGCTGGGCGAGTTTCTCGAGCGCGTCGCGCTGCGTGGTCGGCAACTGCTCCTTGCCCGTGCCCAGCGTCATCTTCCCGACCGGCGTAGTCGATTCCTTCAGGTTCCGCTGCTGGGCGGCCAGCAACTCCGCCGCGGCCGCGAGGCGTTCCATCTGGCCCTGGGCGGCGGTCTTCTCGACGGCCTTGGCCAGTGCCTCCAACCGGCGGGCGGCCTCCTCGCCGTGCTCCTTGGCGGCGGTCAGGGCGGCGGCCTGCTCGGGCTTCTTCGTGGCGTCGGGCTTCTTGTTGTCGGCGGCCTCGCCTTCCTTGTTGGCGGCGTCGGTCATCGGCTCTTCGCCGACGGCCCGAACCGATCGGCCGAGCTTTTCCATCTCGGCCAGTATCTTCGGCGACGCGGAGGGATTGCGAGTCATCTCGGTGGCAGCCGACTCGATGTCGCGAGCGATCTTGTCGGCCTGGCGGATCAGGTCCTTCTGCCGCTCCTGTGCGTCGCGGGCGTCGATGTTGACGGGTTCCCTGTCGGCTTTGCCGGCTAGCTTGCCCGCTGCGGCGGCCTCGATCCGCTGACGGGCGGCCAGGCGGAGCAGGTCGATCTGCACGTTCTTGAGGTTGCTCAGCACAATCGCGAGGTGGGCCGACTCGCTCATGACCACGATGCGATACGTGGCGGATTCGCGGGTGCGCAGCTCGGGTTTGCCGGCGTAGTCGGAACTGGCGGCCTTGTAGACCAGGATGTCGCCGGCACGCAGGCCGAACTGGCCGATGTTCAGCACCGTGCCGCCGGCGAGCTCGCGCGTCTTTGGGTCGCCGGCCTTGAGCAGTTGGCTGTGCCAGCGGTCCTCGTACGTCACGCCCTTACCGTCCTCGGCGATCCGGCCTTGCCGCGTGGCGAGCGACAGCTCGCGCAGGCCGAAATCGTCCCGCGCCGCCGCCTCGACTGTGACCGATTCGCCCGGCAGCACGAGCAGGTCGCGGGCCGGCTTGGCGATGGTGACGGTGGGCGGCTGGTCCGCGACGAGCTTAATGACGACGCTGTCGGGCGTTCGGCTGGTCAGGCCGAAACCGTCGGTCAGGCGGACGACGTATTCGATGGTCTTGCTGCCAGCCGGCACGATCGCGGCCGATCGTAGCGACCCGCCGGGTCCTGGCGTAAGCGGCAGCGTCTGGGCCCCGGCGACGAGCTGGCCTCTGCATACGAATTCCGGCTCGCCGCCGCGCCGCACCGGCGTGACGAGGATTTGGATCGTCGAGCCCTCGACCACGGCCAGCACGCCCGGCACGGGGTCGAAGCGTTCGTCCTGTCCGCCCGTGTAGTCCGGGTACTTCACGAGCACCTGCTTGCTCGCCAGCGACGGGGCTGGCACGACTCGCACCTTGCCCCACGGGCTGATCGCGTCTCCGGCGGTGAATCGGTATCGCAGGTCCTTGAACAGCGATCCGCTGGTCCAGTGCGTTTTTCCCCCGGCCTCGATCGGAAGCTGGTTCTCGATCCGCCCATCGTGGCTGACCAGTTCCAGCGTCGCCTGCGGCGGCACGCGCCCGGCAACGGCGGCCGCCAGCTCGACCGTGTCGCCCGCGGCAATCACGCGGTCGCCGGACGTGACTTCCAGCTTCGTGTAGCTGTAGTAGGGCACGTTGCGGTTCGGCATCAGCAGTCGGACCAGCGCATTACGTACCGCCTCCGGCCGGAGCAGGTAACTGGACTGGAACAGGCCGCTCAGTCCGAGGAATACGCCCATCGCCAGCAGCAGTGATCGCACCGGGACCGCCCGCCGCGGGTTCACAGTCGTCGTCCGGCTGCTGATCTGGTCCAACGCGCGCACGATCAGGGAACGGGAGATGCCCTTGTCCGCCTCGTGACTGGTCAGTTCGACCGCGGTGACCAGGTCTTCCTTCACGTCCGGGAACCGCGAGCCGAGTTGCACCGCGGCGTCGCGGTTGGTCAGCCTGCGCAGCATCGGCCAGAAAACTCGCACGGCGAGCAGGCCCACGAACATCCCCGCCAGCGCCACGAGCACGCCCAGCCGAAGGCCGGCCGGCAGCCGCAGCCAGCGGTCGGCGGCCACGGCCAGCGCCACGCCGGCCACGATCGCCGCCAGGGTCGCGAACAATCCCCCGGACGCGTGCAGGACGCGCCATCGCCGCCGATATCGGCCCAGCGTTTGCCCCACCACCGACGGGAGCGGAATCTGATTTGTTCGGCTCATGGTCGCCTCCCCGAGGTCACGCCAACCCGCCGCGTTTGCGGACCAGCCACAAGGTCGACAGCAGCAACACGATCGCCACATAGAACGCCCAGTGCCGCGTCGGCGAGAACTCCGCCGTCTGCACGCGGCTCTCCGCCCTGGCCGACAGCAGGTCCACCAGGCGATCGACCTGGTCGACTGTCAGCAGTTCGCCGCCGGAGGCCTGGGCGATCGCCGCCAGCGCCGAGCGGTCCTGGGCCAGGAAATTCTTCTCCAGGTCCGCCCGTGCCACGGTGAGCGTCACCGGCGAGTTCAATGGCGCGTTGCCGTACTCCGCCACGATCGGCCTGATGACGTACGTCCCCGCGCGCCCCGGCGTGAAGCTCGCCCGGTAGATTCCCCACCCGCCGGGCGTCGGCTGCATGGCGATCTGTTCGCCTTTGCCCTCGCCGCCTTCCGGCTCGACGCGCAGCCAGACGCGCCCGTTCTGCAACGGATATCCGTCCGGCGCGATCACGTAGGCTTCCACCTGCACCTTCTCGCCGACGTTGCTCTCCGTCCGTTCCAGCGACAGCCTGGCGCGGACCGCGTCCTGGTCGCCCTCGCCGAACGGCTTCTTGACCATCCACCGCAGCGCCTGGGCCCAGAAGCGGTAGAAGTATTTGTCGCCCACCTCCTGCCGCCAGCGCCACGATTCGTCGATGCCGCAGAACATCACCTTGCCCGCCCCCACCTGCTGCACCGCCAGCAGCGGCAGCTTGGCAGCGCCCGCCAGCCGGTCCGGGTGGACCAGCAGGGCGTCGGCGCCCGGGGCCACGCCGGACACCGGCGCCGCCCAGCGCAGCGGCTGGAAACGCGACCACACCGCCTCGTTCTCTTCCGTGCTGCCGGCCAGGCGGGTCAGCAGGTGGCCCCGGCCGACCTCGGTCAGCTCGACATTGTACTGCGCCCCGCCGCGATTGCTCACCTCGCCCACCTCGCCGAGCGTCACCGGCAGGATCGCCCCGAGCGGCGAGTTCGCCAACTGGCGGTAGCAGCCCTTGCGGCCGGCCATCACCATCAGGGCCGCGGATCGCAGCCGGACCATCTCCGACAGTTCCTTGAGGAAATCGTCGCTCAGTTTGCCCCGCTCCACGTCGCCGAGCACGACCACGTCATACTCCGCGAGCTTCTTCTTGTCCGCGGGCAGTTCGGCGATGTAGCCCTCGCCGCTGATGGGACCCACGCCGGGGCGAAGCAGGCAGAGCTTGAGCGTCACGGCGGAGTCGCGCTCCATCGCGTTGCGGAGGAACCGGAACTGCCACCGCGGCTCGCTGTCGATCATCAGCACGCGAATCTTCTTCTCGTCCACCTCCACGGTCGCGGACGCCTGGTTGTTCTTTGTCTCGCGCTCGCCCGGCTGCTCCGGGATACGCACGCTGTAGTGCAGCACGCCCGGCTGGCTGGGCACGACCGAGAACTTCACGCTCACCGGGCGGTTGCCTTCCGTGCCGGCGGCGCCGCCGATTTCGCGGGTTTCGACCAGTTCGCCTTCGCAGAACAACTGCACCGGGATTCGGACCGCGCCGATGCCCGAGGCTATCACATCCGCGGTCAGCACCATCTCGTCGCCGAGGTACAGCCGCTTGGGCGTCCGCAGGGCCAGCACCGCCACGTCGCGTGGCGGGTTCGGGTCGCCCACGCCGATCACGTAAACCGGCGTGCCCAGCCGGCCGAGCACGCGGGCCACTTCAGTCGGGTCGCTGCCCGTGTTCCACGCGCCGTCGCTGATGAGTACGATGGCCCGAGGGCGCTCGGCTGACCCGCCAGCCTGGTGCGCCACCCGGTCGAGGGCGTCGCCGATGGCGGTCGAGAAACCGTCCGGGTCGACCTCGAACGGCGCCGCCGTCGCGTCGCCGTTGAACGCGAGCGAGTCGAGCTTCGTGCCGTCGCCGGCGAACCGCCAGCCGACCAGGTTGAACGGTTTGCCCAGCCGGTTCGTCCAACCGGCTGGGCCCGCGTTCAGCAGCATCCGGGCGACCTCCTGGCGGGGGATTTCGTCGGGGCCGGTGGTCGGCGTGCGTGGGCGTTCACCGCGATGGCGGATGATCCACTCGTTCTGGGGCCCGCGATAGGAATCCCCGAGCAGCATGCTGCGAGAGCCGTCCGCGACGATCGCGATCTGCGGCTTGTGCGGGTCGCGCCAGGTGCGGATGAACCGCGGCGAAAGGGCCAGGGCGGTCAGCAGCGTCAGCGAAAAGACCAGCAGGACGGCGATGATCCACGCACGGATCCGGCTGACGCGGGCGACATCCTTCCACGCGAAGGCAAGGGAGACGACGATGATGGCGCACGCGGCCGCGATGACCCATCGCGGCCCGAGCGGGCAATCGAAGATGATCCGCGTCGTGTTCAGATCTTCTCCTTCACCGGCCGGCCCAGCGACCAGCCGAGGATCACTTCCGACATCGCGAACAGGATGGCCAGCACGGCCAGCGGGAAACCCGATGCGCTGACGCGCTCCGAGTCGTCGCCGCCCAGATTGCCGCCGTTGGTGTCCGTGGCGGCGGTCGTGAAGTACACGGAACTCTCGCCGATCAGGCGGCGGATCGTGTCCGGGGCGATCCGTTCGAGCATCGATTCCTCCGCCGGCACGTTGACCGCCGCGACCGGGTCCGCTTGCGAGGGCTTGGCGGGCGATTTGTCGCCTTCGAACATTCGGTAGATGCCGGCCCGCTCGGTCCGCGTGAACTGGGCCTGGCTGACGTTGTCGGGCAGGGGGGATACCGGGATCGGACGCTCGTGGTCGACTGGTTCATGCCCGTTGCCGTCGGCAATCCTGGCCGGCACGATCATCTGGTGGACGCCGGGGCTCAGCGTCAGTCGCAGCGGTTGGCAGGCGGATTGCCACAGCGGCTCGACGATCTCGGTCAGGTGCGTCATGATCGCGCGGTGCGCGGTGAGCAGCATCACCGGGGTGAACGGCAGCGTGGAAAAGTCGCGCTGGCAGGAGACGGCGTACAGGTAAACCTTGCCCCGGCCCCGCTGGATTCGCACCAGGAAGGGCAGGTCGCCGCCGGGGGCGGCTGCGGTCGCCAGCACCTCGGTCGTCGCGCCGCCGGCGGAGGCGTCGATGCGATACATCCGATCGATCGCCACGCGGTCCAGCCATGCGGGTTGGAGCAGGCCCGTGACCGGCGTCGCCGGGGAGGCCCAGGCGATCTTGGGGCGTTTTTCGAGCGTCTCGAACGGCTCGGGGCCGGCCAGTCTCACGCCGGGCAGCTTCGCGGCGTTCCACGATTCGAGCTGCGTCCGCGAGCCGGGGAACATCAGCAGCAGGCCCCCGGCTTCGACATAGGCGGTCAGCGCGTCCATCGCGTCGCCGTCCAGCCTGGCTACGTCAGCCAGCACGACGGCGGAGTAGTCCGCCAGGTTCGCGCGGACGACGTCCTCCGGGCGGGCGGTCTTGACCGCAAATGGCGATCGGCCGACCAGGTGCAGTTGCGACGGCACCATGGCCTCGACGAAGTAGTCGGCGGCGCCTTCGCCCCAGATTCGCGAGGTCGCGCCGTCGACGACCAGCACCGGCACCTTCGGCGACGGACGAAGCAGGAAGTAGAACTTGTCGTCCGCGGGCATCGCGTCCGGCGTCAACTCGGCCCAGCCGGTGATCGGCTTGTCGCCGATGGCGGGCAGCGCGAAGACGACATCGGTCCTGCCCGCGGCGGCCAGGCTGACGGGCCTGCTGTCGATCTGCTTCGACACACCGTCCTCGTCGAGGTGCAATGCGAGGTTGTTGGCCACAGGCCCCTTGCCGCTCAACTCGACGGTGACGATCAGCCTGGGGTGGTCGCCGGCGACGAGGACGGCCGGCTCGGTGCGGACGGAACTGATCGACAGGTTGCTCGCCACCGCGGGGGCCATGTCCGTGACGATCACCTTCGGGTTGCGGGCGGCTTTGAGTGCGGCCTGCACCTGCCGCCAGGCGCCGTCGTCGCCGGCCCGCCAGCCATCGGTCTGCATGTCGGTCAGCACCCAGATCGTGCCCCCGCCGCCGGACCGCGACAGGGCCTCGGCTGACGCGCGGATGGCATCGGGCACGTTGCCCCGGCCGCTGGTGCGCTCAGCCGACGCCAGCAACGAGCCGACAGCCCGGTGGTCGATCAGCGGCTCGGACAGCGGCGAGGAGTATCGGGCGGCGAACGTGCCGACGACGACCCGGGAACTTCGCGGCAGCGACGCGACGTTGTCCTCGGCCAGCTTCCGGGCCCGCTCGAACGCGACGCCGGAGACATCGGACGCAGCCATGCTCGCGGATGCGTCGACGGCGATGGCCACCTGCGTCGAGCCGCCGAGCAGCCCGGACAACCGGCCTCGGAACACCGGCTGGGCCAGCGCCAGCAGGGCGGCGGCCAGAAGCAGGATACGAAGCGCCATCAGCAGCCAATGCCGCAGGCGTGCCCGCCGGACAGCCCGCCGCTCGCTGGCGAGCAGGAAGTCGATGGCCGCCCAACGTACGCGGCGATAGCGAAGCCGATTGAGCAGGTGAATGACAATCGGCGCCGCAAGCAGCGGGGCGAACCACAGGAAGGCTGGGTGAAGAAGGACCATTCAATAGCTCTCAGCTCTCAGCTCTCAGCTCTCAGCTCTCAGCGTTCAGTTTCCGGTCGTAGCTGACCGCTGAAAGCTGACCGCTGACCGCTTTTCATCCCCGTCGCGCCAGGTACGCCGTCAGCGCCGCGTTGAACGGCTCGCTCAACAGCATCCTCTGATAATCGATGTTCTTCTCGCGGCAGCCGTGCTTGATCGCTTCGAGGTACCGGCTGAAGCGGGCGCGGTAGCTGTCGGCGACGATCTTCGGATCCAGGACGAGTTGCTCGCCGCGCTCCATGCCCTCGAACAGCGTCACGCGGTCGAACGGGAACGACAGTTCCGCGTCGTCGAGCACGTGCAGCACGATCACCTCGTGGCGGCGGTGGCGGAAGTGCTGGAGGCCCTTGAGGACGCGGTCCACGTCGTCCAGAAAATCGCTGATCACGATGACCAGGCTTCGCCGGCGGATGCGCTCGGCGATCTCGTGCAGCACAGCCGAGATGTCGGTGTCGGCGCCGGTCTTTATCGATTCGAGGCTGTCGACGAGCACGCCGAAATGCCGGGCGTTGCCTCGCGGCGGGATGAAGTGCCGCACGCCCGAGTCGAACGTGACCAGCCCCACCTGGTCGCCCTGGCGAAGCACCATCAGCGACAAGGCCGCAGCCAGGGCGGCGGAGTAGTCCAGCCTGGATTCCCGCGTTGTGGTGAAGTCCATCGACTTGCTGACGTCCAACAGCACGTAGCAACTTAGGTTGGTCTCGGCCTCGAACTGCTTGATGAACACGCGGTCGGACCGGGCCAGCACCCGCCAGTCCACGAACCGCAGGTCGTCGCCCGGCTCGTATTCGCGATACTGGTCGAACTCGACGTTGAACCCGTGATACGGGCTCTTGTGGATGCCGCTGTAGTAGCCCTCGACGGCCATGCGGGCGCGAAGCTGGAGCCGGCTCACCTGGCCGACCGCGTGACGATCGATTTGGCGCTCGCGATGGGGGGCCATGGCGGTCAGTTCTCGCTGATAACGGGAACTTCCTCGATCAGTTTGGCAATGACCTGGTCGCTGG
>JAQTVL010000626.1 GCA_028706835.1 Phycisphaerae bacterium
CCGTGCTGCGGGCGAGGCAACTTCGAGTTCCTGGCCGGCCGGCTGGGCAGCGGGGCGATCTCACTGTGCGGCCGGGACGCGGTGCAGGTGGCGGCCCCCGCGGGCGGGGCGCGCGTGGATTTCGCCCGCATCGCCGACCGGCTGCGGGCCGTCGCCTCGCCGACGTTCAATGACTACATGCTCAAGTTCGCGGTCGAAGGCGTGCAGATCACCGTTTTCTCCGACGGCCGAGCGATCATCGTCGGCACGCACGACCCGGCCCACGCCCGGACGATCTATTCGCGATATGTGGGGAGTTGACCGCCGCTTTACCTTTTCGTATAATGTAAAGCGACGCAAGGAGTCACCATGGCAAGCGCAAAGATCAGTTCGAAGAACCAGATTGTGATTCCGCAGGAGACGCGCGACCTCCTCGGACTGCATGCCGGCGACGAAGTCCTGATTGTCAACAAGGGCCGACACGCAATCCTGATGGCCAAGCCCAAGAGCTTCACCGATGCGTTGTACGGGTCGGCCAAAGGGGTCTACCAACCGGATCCGGACACCTATCTGAAACAGGAACGCGAATCGTGGAATCGGCGGAAATCGACGAGGCGATGAGGCGGCATCGGCTCGTCGGGCTGGACAGTTGCATCCTGATCTACCTGATGGAGCATCACCCAGTATTCGGGGCCGCGGCGCAGCGTATATTCGCCCACGTGCAATCCGGGCGGTCGCACGCCGTGCTCGCGACTTTGGCGCTCATGGAAGTGATGACCGGCGTATACCGCCGGAAGGATGACGCGGAAACCGCCGATGACCACTTCTCGCTGTTGCTCGAGTTCCCCAATGCACGTTGGGTCAATCTGGATTTCCCCATCGCCGATGAAGCCGCCCGGCTCAAGGCGGAGCATCGACTGTCCACGCCGGATGCGATTCATTTGGCCACTGCGATCCTGTCAGGGGCAACCGCATTCTTCACCAACGACCGTGAGATTCGCGATATCCCAGGCATTGAGATTCTGACGCTGTGACCGCACGACTCCGCACAATCCCCTGGCTGCTGCTCATGGTCGCGGTCGCGACGGCGGTCGCGTATCCGCGGACGATGATCCTGCCGCGGTCCGCCGACACCAGCATCTTTGTGTGGATCGGCCAGCGGATGCAGCAGGGCGAACTGCCCTATCGCGACTACTGGGACAACAAACTGCCGCCGCTGTATTGGCTGAACCACCTGGCGGCGGCGACGGGCAAGCCCGAGGCCGCTGTCTGGGCGATGTTCGCGATCGCGCTGGCTGCGGGCGGATGGATGATGTTCGGCCTGGGGCGGCGGATGTTCGACCCGGTGGCGGCGGGGCTGACGGGACTGACCTACGTTTCGCTGGCCGGCTCGCAGGTGATGGCCGAGACGGTGAACCTGACGGAGGTGTGGGCGGCCCCGTTCGCCATTCTGACGATCTACGCGATGGTCCGGGCGGTGGATGCGCCGCGACGCGCGGGCCTGTGGATTCTGCTCAGCGGGTTCGGGCTGGGGGCCGCGTCGTGCTTCCGCCCGCCGATCGCGCTGATCGGGGCGGCGCTGATCCCGCTCCTCCCGGCGATCTACCGGGCCGGCCGGCTGACCGTCGTATCGGCGGCGACCTGGCTGGCCGGGTTGGCGCTGATGCCGGCCGTCATTGCAGCCTGGGCGATCGCCAACGGCGTTTTCGGGCCGATGTGGCAGAACTGCATCATGTTCAACTTCGCCTACGGCGCCGGCGCCGCCCGGCCGGCCTGGGCGACCTGGGCGCACGCCCGAACCGAGATCGCCAACCTGATCCGCGACACGCAGGTATGGCATGTGCTGGGCGCGGCCGGCCTGCTCGTGCTGCTGATTCCGTGGCGCGTCGAGAAGCCCGACCCGACGACGCGGCTGCGCCCGATCAACCTCCGACTGATCGCCATTGTCTGGATGGCGATGGGGGCGGCCTCGGCACTGCCGGGCCTGCGGCTCTACCCGCACCACTGCTACCCGGCGCTGGCCGGCGTGGCGATGCTGAGCCTGTGGGCGTGGGGGGCACTGGTCGCGCTGGAGCGGGCCGCCCGCTGGCTGGCGATCGTCGCCGTCGTGGCGGTGCTGGTCGGCACATCCTGGCTGGCTGGGCAGCATCTGCGCGGAAGTTGGGCTCAGGCCGCCGCCCGGCGGCACCAGATGCGATTCACGCTACAGGCGGCGGACTACCTGCGAACCCGCAGCGACGGGCGGGAGTCGATCTTCGTGTTCGGCTGGGGCATTCAGAGCGAGATCATGCCGCGGCTCGGCTGGCGATGCTCGACGCGACACCCGATGGTGCTGTTCTACCCGGAGCTTCACATCGGCAAGCAACTGGTGGCTGAATGGCGGGAGGACATGCTGACCCATCCGCCGGACTGGCTGGTATGCACCGGCGGCGAGGACCTGGTAAAGAGCCAGCCCTGGATCACGGACGAGTGGGACCAGCCGTATGCCTGGGGGGCGTTGAAGGATGTTCACGAGTTCTGCCGCGACCGCTACGTGCTGGACTCGAAGTTTCTGGAGTGCAAGGGCAAGGGCGGCGCCTGCGGGACGGGCGTGGTGATCTACCGCCGCAAGGACCTGGCTACGAGGCCGGATTCGCACTAACGCCCCCTGGCCGCCGCGGGTCTATTCTCCGGAAGCGTGCGGGTGCCCGTGTGCCGTTTGGTGCTTGTGGGCGCCCTGGAATCCAATAGAATGCGACACGTGATCGACACCACCGACGCCAGACCAGGGGCCGCCGACATCGAACTTTCGATCGTGTTGCCCTGCCTGAACGAACGCCTCACGCTGGAGACGTGCATCCGCAAGGCCCGCACGTTCCTCGAACAATCCGGCGTAAGCGGCGAGATCGTGGTGGGCGACAACGGTTCGACCGACGGCTCCCAGGAGATCGCCCGGTGCAACGGCGCCCGCGTGGTGGACGTGGCCGT
>JAQTVL010000074.1:0-1588 GCA_028706835.1 Phycisphaerae bacterium
CCTCCGTCGCTTCCGCGAACCATCCGGCCGCGACAGCCGCCAGGATGGCCGCGCCCAGACAGGCGGGCTCCGGGCAGGCCGGCGACACCAACGTCGCGCCGGTGGCGTCGGCCTTGATCTGGAGCCACAGGTCGCTTCGCGACGCGCCCCCGGTGGCAACAATGCGCTCAGGCCGGGCGGATGGGCACAGCGTATCGACCAAGCGGGCAAGCGACGCGGCGGTGGCTTCGAGAATCGCCCGCGAGTAATGCCCGGGCGTGTGGGCCGCGGCCGCGTGGGCAAAGCCGCCCAGGCCCGGGTATCGCTCGCAGCCGGGCTTGGCGGTCAGCCCGTCGCAGCCGGGCGGGGCCGCGGCAGCCAGGGCGAGCAGTTGCGACATGGTCAAGTTGGGCGTGTAGGTTCGCAGATACCATTCGAGCGAGCCGGCGCCGCCGTCGTCGAACGCGAGTTGATAGAACTGCGGCGCCCCCTGCCCCGTCAGCCCCATGCAGCAACCGGGCAGCGGGCGGAACTCGTCGAGGTATCGCAGGCAGGCGATCACCGTGCCGGTGGACTCGCTGACGGGCGCCAGCGTTCCCGCACCGGCGCCCACAGCCGCCATGTGGTGGTCCAGGCTGCCCGCCGCCATCGGCACGCCCGCGGGCAGGCCCATCCGTTCCGTCGCCGCAGCCGTGGTCAGGCCAATCTCGCCGCCCGGGGGCAGCGGCGTCGAGAAGATTGCAGCGTCGAGTTCCAGTTCGTCCATCGCCGCCGGCCACCAGCATCCTCGCGGCAGATCGAACAGCCCGAGCAGCGACGCCGTACCCACATCGCCCAGCCGCTCGCCCGTCAGGCCAAACACGAGGTAGTCCGAAATCGTCTGGATTCTCGCGACCCGCCGCCAGGCATCCGGCTGATGCCGGCGGAGCCAGCGAACTTTCGCAACCGCGAATTCCACGCCGAACATCCCCAGGCCGGTCGTCGCGAGGAAATCGTCTCGCCGGCTGAGGCGGTCGATCGCCTCGTCGGGTTCCCCGGCGGTGCGTGCGTCGGGCCAGAGAATCAGCGGCGTGATCGGCTGATCGGCCTGGTCGAGCAGCACAAAGCTGTTCGCCTGCGATCCGTAGGAGACACCGCGGATGTCCGCAGGCCGGCCGCCCGCTGCGCCCAGTGCGTCCGCCAATCCCGTCCGCAGCGTGTCCCAGAATCGCTCGACTGGCCATTCGCATCGCGACCCGTCGCCGCGGTCCGGCTGGACAGCCACCCGGCCCAGGCCACGAAGTTGGCCGGCCCGGTCAAACAGGCCCAGTTTGAAGTAGCTGGACCCCAGATCGATGCCAAGCACGAGTTCCACGTCACAGGCTCCCGAGCAGGGCCGCGCTCGTGTCGAGCAGCACACGACCGGCAGCCGGCGCGAATAGCGCGGTATTGGCCTCATACCAGTTCTCGGCGGCTGCGGCCTCGGTCACAATGTATCCCTGAAGTTCCCCGTTCGCGATCGAGATGGCAAAGGCATTGGGGTCGCGACGGCGCAGTTCCAGCGCGTATTCGACGAAGATTTCGCCCGGCCAAGCGACGAACTTACGGTCGCCGACTCGCACCACCTGCC
>JAQTVL010000074.1:1598-11693 GCA_028706835.1 Phycisphaerae bacterium
CAGGTCACCAGTTCCTCGGAGCCAAACCAGTCGACCTCGGCTGTTCGCACCTGTGGCGACGGGGCCTTCTGCTCGCGAAGCCTGGCAAGCTTCGCGGCAGCGGCGGCTCGGACTTGCTCCGCCTGCCGGATCGGCGGGAATGCACGGACCGGCAGATCGACCAGCGCGCGTCGCGTGGCCAGGGCGGCCTCGCCTCGGTAATCCGTGTCCCGAATCGCCCGTTCCACCGCCCGGCCGAGGATTTCACCCAGCCGCTCGGCTTCGGCGAACGTCTGGCCACGCACGACGTGCCGCGGGCTCTGGTTGCCGCAGGGGCCGGTGTGGTGCAGCACGGGGCAGTCGGTTCCCAGCACGTTCTGTTGCACGTATCGCCGCGCCGCGGCTGGGAAGTCGCCGCTGACCAGCGTCGAGTCCTCGTGCAGGACGGTCGGGTGCATCGAGCAAACCAGCATGGCGGCGATAGGCTGGCGGGCGCCGACTGACCGTACCGACAGCACCGGCACGGCCAGGTTGCTCGGCCCGGCGGGATCGCGCCGATGCGTGCCGATGCCGTTCGCGTCGGCGATGGCGAGTCCGACCTCGGCCGGCTGCGCGGCGCCGACGGCCCGCACGGCGGCATCGACGATGCCGTCTTCGAGCAGCGCGACATAGGCGGGGTCCGCCTTGGGAACCACCGCGTCCGCCTCGCAGAACACGCAATCGACAGTCACCGGCCCGGAGTGCGTATGCGTGGCCGTGACCATGATGTTGCCGGCTGGGACGCCGGTGCGTTCGGTGATACGCCGCCGGACTCGCTCCGCCGACGCCTTGCCGACGTAGATGACATCGTTGGCGACAAACAGGAGCGGCGTTCGGCCGTCGGACAGGTAGAGCGCCGAACTGAGCAGCCGATCATGTATCCCAGTGCTGTATCGCGCGACGTGCGGGTAGCCGAACAGAAAGGCCGGTCGGGCCGGAGTGATGTCGGCGACCGCGGCGCCAGCGTTCAGCGACAGACTCATGTAGGCGGCCCTTTCCCCGGATTCGGCTCCAACGACGAGGGAGCGATCCTCCGTATCGTGTCATAATCGGGTCGAGTGTCAAGAACGGATGTTTACCGTTTCGCCGCGATTAGGTACCATTTCACTGTCGCAGTTTCGACAGGAGCCGCGCCTATGGCTATCTCCGTGATGACGAAGAACTCACCTTCGCTCGACTGGGCCCGCGTCGATCTGACGCGCGTGCCGCACATCGTCGCGCCGCCGCCCGGCCCGAAGAGCAACGAGGTCCACGCCCGGACCAGCAAGCACATGAAGGGCCTGTCCGGCCAGGTGAAGCTGTTCCCGGTCGCGTTCGAGTCCGGCAACGGCTGCGTGCTGCGGGACGTCGACGGCAACGACTACATCGACTTCTCCAGCGGCATCTACGTGACCACGCTGGGGCATTGCCACCCGAAGATCAGCGAGGCGATCGCGAAATACGCCGGGCAACTGATGAACGCCCACGACTTCTCCACGCCGATCAAGATGCAGTTGATGGAGAAGATGGCCGAAGTGCTCCCCGCGAACCTGACGGGTTATCAGCTTTACGATTCCGGCACGACGGCGGTGGAGGCAGGCCTGCGCGTTGCGCGGGCCGCGACCGGGCGGCACGAGTTCGTCTCGTGCTTCATGGACTTCCACGGCAAGAGCGGCGGGGCGGTCAGCCTGGGGCAGATTCGCGGCAAGGCCTACGGCCCGACGCGCATGCCCGGCGCCCACATGGTCCCGCGGCCGGACCCCTATCGGCCGATCTGGACGAAGCCCGACGGCACGATCGACACGGACGCCTACATCCGCTTCTACGCGCAGTACCTCGACCAGGGCACCGCCAACCAGGTGGCGGCGTTCGTGCTCGAACCGATCCAGGGCTGGGCCGGCAGCGTCTTCCCGCCCGACGACTTCTTCCCCAAGTTGCGGAAGTTGTGCGACGAGCGAGGCATTCTGCTGCTGGCGGACGAGGTGCTCACCAGCATGGGCCGGACGGGCAAATGGACGGCCATGGAGCACTGGAGCACGCGCGTGGACATCACCACGCTGGGCAAGGGGTTCGGCAACGGCTTCCCGGTAACGGCCATGTGCGTCGACGACAAGATCGCCGACGCGGTGGAGAGTATTTCGGCGTCGACCAGCTACGGCGGCAACCCAATGGCCTGCGCGGCGGCGCTGGCGAGCATCGAGGTGATCCAGGACGAGAACCTCCTGGACTACGCTGCCGCGCTGGGCGAGTTCTGCATGGAACGGCTGCGCGGCATCAAGGCCCGCCATCCGATCGTCGGCGATGTTCGCGGCAAGGGTGCGCTGATGGGCGTGGAACTGGTCAAAGACCGGGCCACAAAGGAACCGTTCGACGCCGCCGGCAAGTTCGTCTACCAGCACGCATTCCGCAACGGCCTGGCGTGGATTCCGGCGGGTCACATCCTGCGAATGAGCCCGCCGATCGTGATGGACTTCGCGACGGCTGCCCGAGGCCTGGAGATCATCGAAGAGGCCATCGCGGCCGCCGAGAAGTCCCTGACGTAAGTCGGCGCGATCAGAAAGACGCTCACTGTGGCGTGGGATGACGATCTCGGGCATGGTTCAAATCAGGGTAACAGCGGGACGCGCCCTGTTTGTAGTGACGCCGTAAGGCGTTTCCCGGAATGCCCTTACGGGCACACTACGAACAAGACCTCCGCTTCCGAGGTCCTGATTTGAACCATGCCCGATTCCGCCCGGGTCGAACTTCTGTTCGGCGCCAGGCGGGTTTCAGCCGGATGTCGCCCAACTCCCGATGCCGGTTTGGGTTGCGGACGAGACCCGCGACCAGGAGTATCGCCTCGCAATCAGACGTGCATCGCGATTCTCAGCTCCCTATACTTTCTCGGGGGAGCCGTACAAGACTGGATTTGGAGATGCCTTACGAATTCGTGCTGCTCGCGGCTCTGGGCCTCGGCGTCGGGTGCTTTGGAACTCTGATTGGCGCGGGCGGCGGGTTCATCCTCATGCCGATCCTGTTGCTGCTCTACCCCGGCCGAAGCCCGGAGTCGCTCACATCGATGTCGCTGGCGGTCGTGTTCTTCAACGCCGCATCCGGCTCGCTGTCCTACGGCCGGATGAAGCGGATCGACTACCGATCGGGCCTGCTGTTCCTGTCGGCCGGCATTCCCGGGGCGATCTGCGGCGCGTGGGTCGTCCGGTACATTCCACGAACGGCGTTCGACCTGGTGTTCGGCCTGGTGCTGCTGGCGGCCAGCCTGTTCATCTTCTTCCGCCCGGAGCGGGAACCCTCCCAGGCGGCGAAGCTGAACGCGCGGTTCGCCCGGACGATCATCGACGCCGAGGGCGCGCGGCACGAGTATGCCTACAACCTGCCGCTGGGCATCGGCATGAGCTTCGTCGTCGGATTCGCCTCGACGCTACTGGGCATCGGCGGGGGCATCATCCACGTGCCGGCGATGGTCCACCTGCTCGACTTCCCGGTGCATATCGCGACGGCGACATCGCACTTCATTCTCGCCGCGATGTCGCTGGCCGGCACCATCACCCACGCCGCCAGCGGCACGCTGGCCGGCACGCTGCCGCAGACCGCGGCCCTGTCTTTCGGCGCCGTTGTCGGCGCCCAATTCGGCGCCCGGCTGTCGAGCCGGATCCACGGCCGGTGGATCATGAAGAGCCTGGCGCTCGCCCTCGGGCTTGTCGGCGTCCGGATTCTGGTTCTGGCCTTTTGGCGATAAACAACATCTCGCGCCGCCACTCGCCGCGGCCCGGCGTGTTGGTAGTGTTGACGAACAGGGGATTCGGTTTATGCTCAAACCGTGTCGATGCGTTCGCGCAAAGGAGTGGCGATGAAGATTGTGACGATTCTCGGCAGCCCGCACGGGCCTCGTGGAGCGACCGGGACGCTGCTGGGTGAACTGGTGCGTGCGGCGACGGCTGCCGGCGGCGACGTGCGGGCGTTCTCGCTGACGGACCACAAGGTCGTGCCGTGCGTCGGCTGCGACGCCTGCCATAAGACCGGCGTCTGCCCGCAAAAGGACAGCTTCAACTCGCTCAAGGCGGCGATGCTGGAGGCGGACGGCATCGTGCTGGCCAGCCCGAACTACATCGTCAGCGTCAGCGCCCAGATGAAGGCGCTGTTCGACCGCTGCTGCGGGCCGATACATTGCCAGGCGATGCACGACAAGTACGCCGCGGCCGTCGAGACGTCCGGCGGCACCGGCGGCGAAGAGGTACAGCACTACATGCTGCGCTTCACGCAATGGCTCGGCTGCTGGACCGTCGGCAGCGTGGGCGCGATGGGCGCGGACCTGGCCGATCCCATGCGCAAGGGACAGGCGTTCGCCGGGGCGGCGGACCTCGGCCGGGCGCTGGTCGCCGCCATACAGCGGAAGCAGACGTTCCCCGCCCAAGCCGCCGCTCGCCAGGAGTTCTTCGGGCGGATGAAGAGCCTGGTCCAGTACCGCAAGGACGCATGGCCGTACGAGTATCAGCATTGGCAGTCGCGCGGGTGGCTTTAGGTCGCGCGGCGGCAACTAAATAGACGCCCGGCGTGCGGGGTGTACGCAGACACGACGATGCACCCGCGACGCACGGGCAATCGCAGACTCGCTTCTGCGAGGCCGGCGAAGCCGGCCGATGTGGAGTGCGGCGGCTTTGACGCCGCTTTTGATCCACCTCTTGGGCCGGCAAAGCGGCGTCAAAGCCGCCGCACTCCATAACCTGGCGAGTTTGCGATTGCCCTGACCCGCGGCGCGATCGCCACTGGCAACTGCCGGAGGAATTTCTATAATGCCGAGGCTGGCCGGCGGCTTGGCTGGCCTTGGGTCGCAACAGACGGGGTAGGTTACCGGAGCGCTCTTTGCGTTTTATCATCTTCAAGAACCGCCAGCCGGCATCGGTGCCGGACGTCGAGTCGGCCTACATGGTCGGCCAGGATGGCGTGCCCATGCGGGCCCAGATCGCCGACAAGCGCGGCGAGGTGCAGATTCGGCTGCGCGCCGACGGCGCGGCGGCCCTGTGCCTGCTCTGGGACGTCCAGGGCTTCGGCCGGGTCATGCTCCAGACGACCCGGCTGCCGGAGCGCAACCTGCCGTACGTGCTCAGCGTCGAACTGCTGCGCCACCAGATATTCCTGCTCAGCCTGAAGCTTGAGGACTGGGGCCTGATCGACTTCCCCGACGCCGAGCCGCTGACCCGCCAACTCGATGAGATTCGCGACCGGTTCGTCGACGCGCTCGATCGGCTGACGGACCCGGCCGAGGCGTCGGCCATCGCGGAACTCGCACTGTCCTGGGCGATGCAACTCGGCGAGCAGGTGGCCATGTACCACTCGTCGCTGTTCCTCGGGCGGCGCGTGCTGACATCGAGCCCGCACCGCCGCGAGCCGACGTTCGGCTGCCACGCCGACCTGCTCAGTTTCGGCGACGACTACCGCCGCCGCCTCGCGGAGAATTTCGATTTCGTCTACCTGCCGCTGAGCTGGAAGCAGATCGAGCCGAAGGAAAAGGAACTCAACTGGGCGCGGGTCGACAGTTGGGTGGAGTGGGCCGTCCAGCGACGGTTGCCGATCTACGCCGGGCCGCTGCTCAGTTTCGACGAGCGGTTCCTGCCGGACTGGCTGTTCCTGTGGGAGCATGATTTCGACGCACTGCGCGACCTGATGTACGAGCACATCTCGCAGGCCGTCCGCCGCTATCGGGGGTACATCAACACCTGGACGGTGACCAGCGGCATCGCCGCGGACAACTGCTTTAACCTGACGTTCGACCAGATCATCGACATGACGCGGATGGCGGGCACCCGCACCAAGCAGGAAGACCCCAAGGCCCGCACGCTCATCGAGGTCACCTGGCCCTGGGGCGTGTACCACGCCCGAAGCCAGCGAACCATTCCGCCGCTGCTCTACGCCGATATGGTGGTGCAGAGCGGCACGGCATTCGACGGCCTGGCGCTCCAGTTCTACTTCGGGCTGGGCGACATCGGCTTCTACGTCCGCGACATGCTGAGCATGTCAGCCGTGCTTGACAAGTTCGCCAATTTCGCCAAGCCGCTGCACATCTCCGCCGTGCAGGTGCCATCGGACGTCTCGATCGACACCTGGGACGCCTGGGGCGGCGCGAAGAGCGTCGAGGACGGGGGCCAGTGGCGCCGGCCGTGGGACGAAGCGCTCCAGGCGGAATGGCTCAAGCAGTTCTACGCGCTCTGCCTGAGCAAGCCCTACGTTCGGACCGTGGCCTGGCGCGACCTGGCGGACTTCGAGGGCCACTTCCTCAGCCACGGCGGCCTGCTGCGGGCGACGCTGGAGGAGAAGGTGGGGTTCACCGAGTATTGCAGGTTCCGCGACTGCTACCACCGCCGCCGCCGCGTGCGAACGCTGGGCATGGCGCCGCTGGACCTGTCCGGCCCCAATACGATCGGGCCGGAAATCTTCGAGGAGGCCGCCGCCTCGGCTGCCACCATCGCCCCGCCGCCGCCCCGGCCGGAAGATTGAGTCAGATTCCCATGACCGAACCCGACTCCACACAGCGTCGCGCCTGGCTGTCCGTCGAGCGCGGCGCCGTGCTCCTGCTGGTTCTCTTGACCGTTGCCTTCGCCGGCTGCTGGTGGACGCGCCGCGGCGGGTGGGTCCGGCAGCCCGACGCCGCTCACGTTGCGCCCGTCGGCGACTATGCGAACAAGATCGATCCGAACACCGCGAGTTGGCAGACGCTGTCCTGTCTGCCGGGCATCGGCGAAAAACTGGCCGGCGACATCGTCGCATACCGCGGCGAGTGGGCCGGGCATCTCCCGCCGTTCACCCAGCCCGACGACCTCTTGAAGGTCAAGTCGAAAGGCCGAGGCCGGGGCCTGTCCCCGAGGACGATCGAGCAACTCACGCCGTTCCTGGCGTTCCCCGCGACGCAGCGGGAGAACTGACCGCATATCCGCCGCTTGTAATCGCATTCGCAAATCGTAGAATCCGCAGTCATGCTGGTGCATCGACCCGCCATTTATGAGCACGCCGCCGCACTGGTCGGCCTGCTGCCGCGGCAGGCAGCAGGCGATGCGACGCTGCTGTTCCAGGCGCACCTGGCCGCCGCCACGCGCTATAGCCTGACGCACGTGGTGCCGGGGATGGACATCTACGGCTGCGACGCCGATGCCTGGTCGGCCGCGTCGAGCAGGCCGGCGCCCGCGACGCTGCGCGAGCTTGCGGATTCGCCGCTGACGCCCTTCCCCGTCGGCGACCAGGTGAACGTGTTGTCGGCCGCCGGGCAACTTCGGGCCGCCCTGCCCGCCGACGTGCAGGTCCGCGTGCCGGTGACAGGCCCGTTCTCGCTGGCGGCCCAGGTGGTCGGGTTTGAAGGCATGTTGATGGGATTGCTGGACGACGCGCCGGCCGTCGAAGCCGCCCTGGATCGCCTGGCTGGCGCGATCGAGCACTACGTCCACGCGACCGGGCCGACGGGGTGCGGCGTAACGTTCTTCGAGTCAGCCGCGTCCCCGCCGCTGGTTCGACCGGCCATGTTCGAGCGGCTGGTGATGCCGCGATTGGCGAAACTGATGGCCGCCGCCCGGCGGGCCGGCGCCGACCGCCGCCAGCCGGAACTCATTATGGGCGGCGCAACCGCGCCGATCCTGCCGCTGCTGCTGAAGCTGAACCCCGCGCTGGTCGTCTGCGACCCCGCGAACGACCCGGCTGACTTTCTCGCGAAATGCCGGGCCGCCAGCGTGGCCATGCGCGTGAACCTGGAGCCGCGGCTGCGCCTGCCCGAGCACCGAATCGAGGCCCACCACAAGCTGGAAACGCTGGCCCGCCTGGCCCGCGGCGACGAGCCACTGTTCGTCGCAACCAGCATAACCCCCTTCGACGCCGACCCGCAGACGGTTCTGGACTTCACCGAGTTGGTCGAGCAGGTGAACGCGGCGGGGTGAGGTCGCAGCCTTCCCCTAACATTTACTTGACATTCGGAAATTCTGTGGCATTAATTGCGGGTAGCTATCTCCGCCGTTGTTGCGGCGGGGTTTTGTTTTGGCTGTAAAGTCTTTCGGATTAAAGATATGGCGGTGTTTGTCGAAATCCAGAAGATTTCATGCGGGCGGCAAGGTTGCGATTGCGGTGGCTCGAGTACACTGGACAAATGAAACCTTGCGACCTTGCGACCTTGCTCGTAAATGTTTATATGACAGATAGTTAGCAAGGTCGCAATGAAACGCCATGGAACCTTGCTCAGTTATATCGTAAGGCGTTGTCGGACATGCACATACGCAAGATTCCATGCGGGAGACAAGGTTGCGGTTACGGCGCAGTTCCCCACTTCTTGCCGTTCACTGGTCGAACAGGCTCGCGTCGGCTGGTCGCTCCGGCGGGGTCTGCTTCAGGTGAGTGTAGGCCGCCAGCGTCGCCAGGCGGCCCTTGCGGGTTCTGGCGAGCAGACCGACCTGGAGCAGATACGGCTCGACGACATCGACCAGCGTGTCGATATCTTCGTTCAGCGTGGCGGCGATGGCCTCGATGCCGACCGGGCCGCCGGCGTAGGTGGTGATGATGACCCGCAGGTATTCGCGGTCGAGCTGGTCCAGGCCGACCTCGTCGACGCCTTCGAGCTTGAGGGCCTCCGCCGCCACGTCCAGGGTGAGTTTGCCCTTGGCTTTGACCTGGGCGAAGTCGCGGACGCGGCGGAGCAGCCGGTTGGCCACGCGCGGCGTGCCGCGAGCCCGGCTGGCCAGCAGGTTCAGCGCGTCGCCGTCGGCGTTCATCTTCAGCAAGTTGGCCGACCGGATCAGGATCGTCTCGATCTCCTCCGGCTTGTAGAACTGGAGGTGGTGGACGATGCCGAACCTCGCCCGTAGCGGGCCGGACAACAGGCCCGCACGCGTCGTCGCGCCGATCAACGTGAACGGTTTGAGCGGTAGCGTGATGCTCTTGGCGTGCATGCCGCTGTCGACGGTGAACTCGACGCGGAAGTCCTCCATCGCCGGGTAGATGTATTCCTCGACCGCGGGGCCAAGCCGATGAATCTCGTCGATGAACAGCACGTCGCCTTCGTCAAGGTTGGTCAGCAGACCGACCAGGTCGCCCGGCCGGGTGAGCGCCGGGCCGGACGTGAGCCGGACGGCGGCCCCCATCTCCCGGCCGATCACGTGCGCGAGCGTGGTCTTGCCGAGCCCCGGCGGCCCGTGCATAAGCACGTGCTCCACCGGCTCGCCGCGGTCGCGGGCGGCCTTCAGCGAGATCGACAACTTCTCCACGAGGTCGCGCTGCCCGATGACCTCGTCCAGCCGCTGCGGGCGCAGCAGATTGAGCGGGACCTCTTCCTCGGGTCCGAGCGATTCGCCGGTAACAATGCGTTCACGCGCCAAGAGTTTTCACCACAGAGAGCACAGAGGACACAGAGAATACAACTCACTCGAATCAGCGATCAGTCGGTCGGCTTGCAGGTTTCGGAACCTTCAGAGCATAGGGTTTCATGACCCTTACGTTGTAGAGCGTTCCATCCGCGAAACTGAAATCAACTCCACGTTGCGGGTAAACCCATATGCAGTCATTCCTGGCCCCCTCGATCTTCCCAACGCGCTCCGGCGGGCCAAACCTGGCTCGGACCACATCGGATGAATCGCCCAGCCGAACTCCATTCTGGAAATGGCCTTTGAACGGATGGGCCTTGCAGAACGGCGTGTCGCGACCGCACGTCCATCCGCATGCAATGATGAAGACTCGGCCATCCGTGTTAAACAAGGTCCCCATCCCGGCGTTCGGGTGAGACCAAGCCGTCTCGTCCATGAAGGGCCACCCCTGGGGCAATCCAAGGGCGGCGACGACTTGGGCCTTTGTCATGCCAAGCCGTACCGAGCCGACGCCCACGCCTTCCTCAATCAGTTTCTCATCTCCCTGGGTCGTCGCCTGCACAGCGGGACGCACAGGTGGATTGGATGTCGCCCCGGAAGCGCATCCCGATAGTGATTGGCCGAGCAGGCCGCACAGTGCCGCCCAGCAAACGGGGATCGCGTTGAGTTCTCTTCCGCTCAATCTCGAGTTCCTCAGTGTCCTCAGCGGCCGCCAAATGTTTTCATTCGGTAAACCTTCGCGCTCAACCCCGGGCACTAATAGGGTTCT